>NZ_VHSY01000020.1:0-36215 GCF_013048625.1 Vibrio sp. 11-4(1)
GCCAGACATTATATCCCCAACTTGTTGGGGCGTAGTAAGTAGATATCAGTATATATAAAAAAGAAGTTCAATTTTGCACATTAAAACAACCCTCATGCACATTAAACGAATCAGCTTTGCACTTTATTGTGGGTAAGTAATGAGAACCGGTGATCACATCAACACGGTGCGCAAGGCACGGACAAAACACAGAGATAAATGGCGAGAAATCGCCCTAGAATAAGCCTACAGGCACGACAAAACCCAGACTAGGGTCTGGTTAAGTAAGGAGAGAGAAAAGCGGGATCAGTGTATAGGGGGCGATATATCGGCAAACTTACGCAGCATTGCGATCTCTTTGTTTACCATTTCTTTAAAGGTTTGCTGATCGATGGTCTTGGCTTCAAAAGGCGTAAGCGCATCTAACACACGACGTTGAGCCACTCTGCGTTGCTCTGCGCGGTCTTTACCATGTAATGCACGTACAGCTTTCTTTCTGGCGTGTTCTTTACCACGACGCTCAAAGGCACGTTTACGCCATTGAAGTTGGCGTTCGGCTTTAATCTGAGTAATCGACATGCGGCCAACTTCAGCGGGCGTCTTCCCAGAACGCAAAGCCTGGTCTTTGAGATAACCCAACCGTGTTGATTGTTGACGCATAAGACGCTCAGTGGTGACGCCACAGGCATTAAAAAAGAGCGGCGTGGCTTCGTAATACTTATCGATCCAACATCCGGCCTCTTTATCCCAGACTTGCCATTCATCCTTGGCCACAATCCAACCCATCGCAACCATGTCTTTAAATGCTCGGCTGGCACGAGAGATAGAAACCACTGGCGTATGAGTAGGATCTTCTTTGGCACGCTTTAGCTCGGCCTCTGATGTGGTACTGAGGCCAGCTGCATCCGATGCGTTCCTGAGTGATATCTCGATCTGAAACGTCACTAAGTTAACGTGCTCACTGAATACAGAGTGGAGGGCGTTGATCGCGTTAGCTCGATCTTTATAGAAATGCTTTTGACGCTCTCCCTGACAGCGTGCAAGCATGGCCTCATCGCTGCGAGTTACGTCACGAGATTGTGATGCGGTGACCAAATCACGAACAAACGCTAAGCGCTTTCTGTGGTTCTCTGGCACTGCATAAGAAGGGTTTGGGTTTTTACAACGTGTCGAGTGAAATCCTCTAACACGGTTGTGTGTTCTTGTTGGTTCCATTAATAGCCCATTTTCTAAGCGGCAAGGCTTGCAGTAGGGAACCGCAACAAGTACACTAATCAATGCCAATCAATTCTTGTGTGCTTTTTTAGTTGCGCCTCGAATTATCGAGAAGCCCGGTTAGCGCCGGGCTTTTCACCATCTGAATCTTGCCAAATCCAAATTGTTTGTTTTTCGTTCTGCGTCTCGAACTTGCAACCACATACCGTGGTAACGACAGTAAATCTACCACACGATGCAGCCTTTTGCATTAGCTATGATCGCTTTTCTTTTGATTGATCAGCGAGAGCTGAGTCACAACTACACTCTTGAAGGTGGTTTTTTATCCAATGGCTTGCCCCATAAGCCAGTCTGAGCCCATGTGACATACCAGGTTCGCACACTTCAGAATCCTCTCCCGCTGCACATAAGAAGCGCAAAAATTCATCTAAGTTTCTAATGGTACAAGAAAGATCACCGGTAATTAAGCTGTTTTGGTCATTTGGCATTCGATGGCCCCTTAACACTGTATAAATACACAGTAATTAGACCGAAAAAACACTTACTTGGCAAGGAATTAACAGAAATGATGATAGAAAGGACCGCCACTGTACGTGGCGGCTCTGATTGGCATTAACCTCTGGCGGTTAATGTGAGAGTGATTGGTTGCTGGTTAAACGCCAAGCTTGCAGCGCTTCCGTCCAAGTTGCTAATAGATAACTGCTGCTCTGACACCGAAGTGATCTGATAGTCAGACTCGGTCTGGTTTAAGTGAATTTTATCGCCTGGTTTTAAGCAAAGAACGGAGCGATCAGCGGTAATCACATCGCCATTACCACTGGCAATCAGCATCATGCCAAGCACTGGGTCATTACCTACTGTCGGCGCAATACTATCGTCATCGATGTACACACGATGGTCATAGTTTCTCGCCGTCATGCTGACCTTTTCAGTGCCCTGCGGTTTGATCGAGGTGACCAACGCAGGAAAACTCCACTCCTCACCTGTACCGAACATCCAATATGGGAACTCTTGGCGACCAGATAGGTCTGGCGTGAAGTCCAACTTGCCAGCAATCTGCACCTCGTTAAAGCCAGGGAGCTTAATGGCTTGATAAGGGCCAGACAAACGTCCATCAGGTTTGCGTAACGCAATCCAGTGAGTTTCACCGTTTTTCCAAGCAACATCTTTATCGAGCTGTAACCACGTTCCCCCAGGAACATTTTGCCAATTTTGCAACTTACCATTTTGACTGTAGCCAGGAACGTCATCAGCTAACGCCACATACGATAAATAACGGCTATTAAAACCATCCATCTCTGTGCCCCAGCTGTATTCAGTGCGAACATAGCGCGCTAAACGACGCTCCCTCATTCCGTACTGCCAAGCTTTTTGGTGATCCACAATACCAAATGCCTTGATTCGGCGAGGATTGGCCCCTTTATCACCTGGCAATAAGCACAGCACCGTTTCAGACTTCCATGTTTTCTCACTGAAGTATTCCACCTCGATGCCATCAGGTTCGTCCAGCTTGAACAGCTCATCTTTGCGAGACAGTCCTTTTCCGGTCATATTGTCTGGTTGGTACATGTGATCATAAGTGCTACGAGGCTCATCACGCACAGGGATGATTTGCCCAAACTCTAGGGTAGGCACGCTGTAACCAACCGACAATAAACGCTTATTGGCTTGCCAGAACGTGTCCTTATTGTCGAACTGAGCAGCGAACCGGTCACCTCGCCCCTGCCATAAGTCATGAAGCCTCAACAGCTCTGCTTGGCCAATGTTGCTGTCATTCAATCCAATTTCATGACAGATATAACGCAGCACCGGTGCAATGTCGTTTGTGGCCACCATGCCGGCACGACTATTGTAATCACTCCCCGTCCAACCTCCCTGACCATCAGGCACATGTAGCATTCGGGTTGGGGTGCAAAATAGTTTGTTTTCTGCGCTGCGCGATAAGGCGTTGGTTCCTCGTATCCTTACCGCTAAGGTAGTACCATCTGGGTAATTGGTTTTGCTTTCCAAAACGGCTTTTAAGCGAACCAACTCAACGGTGTCCCACGTTCTTGTATCATTCGCTTTACCTGAGATACGGTAGGCTCGGAATTGTGGGCGGCAGTATTTTCCTAATGAGATTTTGACTGTATTACCCAATTGGTCTTTCGTGGCACCTGTACGCTTAAACTCTTGGCTTTTCCATTCGCTGTTTTCATCTTCTCGCCATTGCAACATGATCCGCAAGGTTCGACCATTGATATCACCATTGTCATTTAGATAACCGATACCCTCTGAGAAACGCAGATCAGCGTGTATCTCGTTGGTCACTTCGTTGACCGGACAGGCATAAATTGGCCCAACAGGTTTACCTGGTAATGAGTCAACTGTAGTGACTCGAACGCCAGTAAACGCCCCAATGCCACCAAACGAACTCCAACCAATGATGGTCCCCTCTTTGTTGGGATAAAGCTTTTTCAAGGTGCCAGCTTTGTCAGTGTGGCTTTGAACGCGGTAAATGCCATCATCACGCCCTAACAAAGTTAACGGTGTGTATCTCAAACCACTTGGCAAATCGGTCACTGGCACCCAGTAACCACTATCGTCGAGAATATTTACCACATAAAACTCAACCCCTGCGACTTCCTGAACGGTGACACTATCGACCACGCCCATCGCATATTCGGTAACAGTCTCACCATCACTTTGGGTGGTTTGGCCAATTGGATACTGAAGGTATTCGCCAAACCTTCTCGAACTGAGCACAGGATCTTTGCCAAAAAATGCCAAGCGGCCTGAGTTGCTTTCACGCCATGCACCATTCGCATCGAGCTCCGTAACAGAAACAGCACCTTGAGTATCAATGATTTCTAAACGGTTCCCATCCTCCCACTCTGGCGGCCAATACGGCACTTTATAACCATCTAGATCTTGATAGATGGTTAACACATTGCTAGAGAATGAAGTTTGTGGCGCAACTATCGAGTTCACCGCCCCTTCGAGCTCGATACCACCGCCACCGCCTGACGTGCTGCCTACCTCTGGCGATGTGTACATATTTCGCCAAGCTGGATGTGCCGTAACGTCCTCTCCTGGGTCTTTAATCTGAGTATCGATGTCGCCTGAGTAATTGATGATCGGCGTATTACCAATCTGGATATCATCATTGGTCAGCGACAAATAACCGCGACTGACCATAGTCATTAACAATAGGTATTCGGAATCATCGTAATAATAACGATGCGGCGGATTGATAAGGCAAGGGAAAGTGCCGTGCGTACCAAATAACTCAGGTACAACTCCCATCATGCGAACTTGGTTACCCTGAGCATTTACATCATAAATAGGGGAGCCATCTGGGGTGGTTTTACTATAGTTATCTTGGGGAGCCATCTGGGTGGCAACCACCACACCGGCGACCACCGCCGCAACTATCGCGTAAGCCAAGGAAACTGGATCACGAGGGCGAACGGTAATATCGAGTTCATCCCCCTCTTTCAGCTGCTCATCCCATTGATTTGGTAAGAAACGGCGGCCATTCCTATCGACCTCAATGGGCGGTGTAGCCATAACTCTAAAATTGGGAATTTCGGACTGTAAGATATCATTTAGACTTTGTCCTGGTTCAAACGTATCCAGCTCGAAAATCGTCCGATCCAGTTTATTAGGAAACGTTCTAATCGTTACGGTCATCATAAAATCTCACATCTAGAGCTAAGCGGGTAAAGGATCGCAGGGGCATGATTTCTGGCCCTGACTTTTTGCTCGTGTTTAATACCTTGATCTGGCCATCAACGATGACCACTAACCCAACGTGCAACAAAACATCATTGCCATTGGCGTCTTTTCTGAAGCAGCATCCAACCGAACCAGGGGGAGGATTTTTGCTCGTTACCAATTTGAAATTGGGCAGACATTCAAAGTAAGCGGAGGTCATCGCCACTTTGTCGTCTGGGTGAATGTGTTGGTAATCATCACCAAGCGGACGGTGGAACAATAAAGAACGGGCAAGAAACACTTGCCCGTAACAGTCCAACCCATCCAAATCGCGCCCATGGTCAACATAGGGCACTTTGAGAAAGTCATTTAATGTGATCATTTGGCGTACTTGGTTCCGGGGTACTTACTAGGAGTGAACAATACAAAAGGCCAGGTTTTATCCATCAGGTTACGAAAACTGCCGGATATACTGGCGGTTTGTCGGTCGTCACGATAAGAAACTGCGACCATGGTTAAAGGAGCTTGCGCGGGGCCATTAGCGTTGGTTTCAAGAAATGGGCGATACCTCACCCAAATCTCTCCACCGGCTTCTTTGGCTGCTAGCATTAAGCGGCGCGCTTGGCCTGTGACGTTATCCAGGGCAAATAACAAATCTTCTCGGCCCATAACGGCACGCTCTGGCAAGTTAATCCCGAGCCCTGACGCCGTAAACGTCACGGTTTGCCCCGTTTCCAGCGTTAATGTCTGATCATCAAACCCGTTACATAAACGAAAAACCCCGCCAGGAAAGGCGGGGTGTTCGAGTTCTAGGGTATGAATGAAGGCATCATCTGCCGGCGCACTGGCGTAGGCAACTTCGATGGCTTTCATTAGACATCACCTAACCCTACAGCAGATGCATAACGTTTCATTGAGGCGTACTGTGTTGCAACTTCTTCTTCTGTCAACGCTCGGTCAAATATTGCTGCATAGGCGTTGTGCATAACAGCGTTGGAACTAGAATTAGAGTATCCAATCATATAATCATCAACATCTCGCCCATGAACGACAGCGGTAGTTATATCGGTCACATACGGGCTAGATGACTTTTTAAAACAGTAGCCCTTAACTTCACCATTCACCGCAGATACGGTCATGATGTACGCAAACCACTCATCTGGCTCAGTGGTTGGAAAGTCAGTCACAACCGTTCGTACATTATCAGGTTGAACAGGATCAACAACGTGCAATTGGTGACGAACTGCACCTGTAGATGCGTTGCCCATTAAATTTGCACCGCCATTATTATTAGCCCCATCAGAGTAAGTATTAACCCCGAAACCATATGATGTGGACTGTTGCGTAGGACGACGCATAATAGAACAGATCGTAAACTCCTGCGCTTGATTGTGCTTAATTGGTGTTGTCAGTCCGTTCTTACCATTACCAGTGATTAAATGGTTTTCTTCGAAGGAAATTGAGCCCCGCAAAACTGGATTATTTCCATTACCGCTCAAATCTTTGCAAAGACCCAACGAATGGCGCAAATGATATGCACCTAGCAAACCTTTGGTAATGCCTCCGTATGGAATTTGAGCCAAGGGTAAGTCAGGGTTATTAAATGTTGTTCCAATAAGTCGAATCAAAGTACCCATTATTATTTGTCCTCATTTTTAATAAATATTACGCACCAGTTAAACAACGAAAACGGCTGACCATCTTGATCATTAAATACTGCTACCGTGTCATCTGAATCTCGAATGTTTCCTCTTGGTCCGGTTGTCGGTCCGCCCCCTTGCCCTTCTACACCCATCGCATAACGAACCTGTACGATTGATGATGGTATTTCATTGAGGACCAATTTCACTTGCGTTCCCGAAACAACACTCACAGACTTAATGGTTAGCTGATTATCCCCCTCCCACACTTCAAATCCATAATCGCCAGGATCTGTAATTAACGTTGTATCGATTACCAATGGTGGTTTTGGCACATGAAAGTCAATAAGAACTATATTTTCTTGCCTGTTGATTCTTTCTGGCTGAACTGGCTTCCAACCTTTTCCCGTCAATACGTTAAATAACACTTTCCCGAAATAACACCCGATCCATTGAGATGATCGACTAGGCAAGTGAACGCCATCACTGTTATAAGGAAACACATATGTAGGGCAAACCATAAATACATAAGGGTTTTCGTTGCTCAGTTCCCACTGAGCTACCGGCACATCTGAAGTCGCATTAGGCATACGCTTAGTGTGAGAACCCACTTGATACGTAAGTAGCGCAGGGTGGTAACCTTGCTTAATATCTTTCGCATAATCTGATATTAAGTTTTCAAGACGGCGTTTATATTCTTGCTTGGTTGTACCTTGTGAAACATCAGTTTCGCCCTGCATCCAGAGCATGGCTTGCGTTAAACAATGCTTACCTAGATTGGCAGAGTGCTTTTTATATAGTTCTGATTGCTCTACACCCAGCAAATAGTTGGGGGTCGGTCCTGTACCCACTCCTTCTTTGTCCAGTTGATCAATCTTGTAGCCACCATGTCCATTGTTTGAACCAATAACCACATGCGCACCAGCGCTAAACTCATCATTGAGCATTTTTTGCAATTGCTCACAAGCACCAGCTGTTGGCACTTCATTACCCATAGATGCATCACCTAAAGTCGTCATGGTCGTGTATCCTGTTGATTTAGGCGGCCCACTTTCAAGACCTTGAGACGCATCACTATTACCGTCATAAAAACCATAATCAGGCATTAGTGCGCCACTCGTTGATTCAGGAGTTATGGCGGGTCTAGAACCAAGTGCTACGGACAATGATTGACCGTGCATGATAATGTGGTTATGTTCCGTCAATAATGGAATAAACTCTCCTTTGTCTTCTGGGACAATTTTTGACACCAAGCTATCACTCGGCAGAAAATCAACAGTTCCATCTGGATTAACCATTAGGGCAACGCGGCCTTTAGAGTCTTGAACTGACCAAGCATAATCCGATGGCGAGGCGGATACTCTCTGGTTAACTGTCTCAATGGAGCCATCAGAATAAAGGATAAACGCCATCCGGCCAGACTCATCCATAATGGCGTACTCAACATTTTCACCCTGATGCACTTCCATTGAGTCCATAAATGGTGCACCGCCCGAAGACACACCAACCCGAACATCATCATCACCTTTTGTTGCTATGCCGGCACGGTCATCTTTTGTCTTGAACTCAGCAAAGTTGACCGATAATTTCGTAAAGATATTAATTGCGCCCTCAAGACCAAAAGCAACGATCATTCTTCCCATCGCATCCGTTATACCGCCAGCATAATCCTCACCGTTATCAGTAATAAGTGGGTTAGTATCTGCATCAAGCCCGGCTTGTTGGTGACTGGTTGCAGCATCACCTAGATCCGCCCTAACAACATCAACCATATCAACAAACTCTTTCGTTGAATCATAAGGTGATTTCTCCCACTCACTACCTGTCCAACCATAGAGCCCATTATTGTTACGAACAGGATCGCGCCATACTTCCGCAAGAATTACACCACTCGGGGGCGAGGCAGGTAGACCTGATTTTGTTTCATAAGTCGCTCGCCCAACCACCATGGCTTTGATTTCACTGTAATGATTTGCAATGTCTTTTGATATTGATGGTTTTGATACACCATCAATAATGATGGAATCATCGACACCACCTTTTAGAATCTGATTTAGCCAATCTAAATTTTTTGAGTGTCTTTCGATTAATTGAAAAAAGTTATTACTATCGGTCATTGCTTCCAGCTCTCTGTGTAGTAACGGGACATATTTATTTCTTCTACAAAATTGTCTAATGTCATTGGTGCCAGCACTGCCGCTACGACTGCATCATCAGGGCTTCGGTATGCCTTGCGGATCTCGATGACACTTTTAAAAATGGAATAGCGGCGCTTTGGGGTTTCGTTCTCGGCGGGATGTTTCACAAAGCGACAGGCATGGTCGATCAGCTGGTCGCCAACTAACACCGGCAACTTAAACCAAACCACCCCACCTTGAAGCGCATAATCAATAAAGCCGACAAAGTCGTTACGCTTGTCGGCTTCTATCAACCATTCGGCAGTCATTTGAGTGGGGACGTTTTGGCCTATCCGACGTTGACGGGCCATCCCTGTCGCCATATCTGTGCGCAATATGTTTGGTTGACGTTTGAGTTGATACGGAGCCAATAAGGGTGCGCCAAATTTATGGACAGGCCAGTCAATGGTTAACATAGACATGTTTAATACCTCCCTTGACGATTAACACCATATTGAGCCTGCATCAGTTCGTCGCTGTTGCCTCCCATTTGCAAGTCTTTACAGAACACTTCGATCACCCATTTTTCGCCTTCCTCATCCCTTTGTAGGGTTGGAGTTCCCGCAGCATAAGTACCAGGGGGCGCTTCATGAATGACCACTTTAACCGCAGGAGCACTGCCTTGATTGTTCGAACCAGAACGGCCTCCGACAATCTCGGAATACATCTGATCCAACTGCTTAGCGCTATCATTGGTATAGACACGCTCACCTTTATCAAGTAGCCAAGTGCCCTCTGAAGGCACATTGCTGATCCCGTTGTGCGCCATCCCTTTCAACTGAGTGCTTTGAATGGTGCTGACAATGCTGGCCGTTGATGCTGCCACCGTCGCCATAGCAGGAATGTTCGCTGGGAACGGCAAAGCGGCCGCGGTAGCGATGCCCTGCTGAATTTTGATGATCGATTCAGCAATAGCGAACGCTTTCGATGCCGCAAACATGGCTTTGTAAATGCCAGATTGCTCACCCGCAAACGTCTCTGCCACATCAGCCATGCTGCCGAACAAATCGGAATAATTGCTTAACTGCGCTGCTTGGGCTGCATAGCGAGCTTTAGCTTGCTGCTTCTCAATGTCCGTTAAGTTGGCTTGATGCTCCTGCCATAACAACTCTCGGCTAGCAAAATACTGGTTTTCCAGTTCTTGTTGCAGCGCCTGGTTATCCATGGCCGCTTCATAAGCCGATTGGAACTGCTCAGATAAACGAGACTGACGATCGGCGTAAGCAAACGACTCTCGCGCCGCGTCAGCTTGTTCACCGGCAGCGTTAATAGCCAAACGACGTTGCCATTCCGTTTCAAGTTGCGCGGTGGCCGCTTTAAATGCGACGACGGCTTTATCTTCTTCCGCGGGCTTATCATTTGGGTTTGGTAATGGCGTGCTGCCTGGTTTGGTGTAGTTGATAGTGCTGGCATAGTCTTGAGCCAACTGATCAAACTTCGCTTTGGTATTTTGATACCAAGCTTCAATTCCCTCTGAAGGTAGAGGCTCACTGGCTAAACTTCTCAACTCCCAAATAGCTTGGTTTAAGTCCAGCTTGGTTTGGTTAATGGTTGATGCATCAAACAACTGCGGCGGTGGCATATTGGAGAACTGACGTAACTCTGCCGCCATCTGCGCCGCCTCATCGCTAAAGTTCCCCGCCAAATCCAGTGCGGATTGCAAGGGTGAAACGACTACCTGGAAGATGAATTTACCCAATTCATGTAAACCTGTGGTGATCGCTTGCGATGCAACCATAAAACCAAGCTTGAAACCTTCCCAACCTACCGACATGCCTTCAATGATGATTTGCACACCATGAAGCGTATCCGCCATGATCCCAATACCTTTGGTAGTGCTGTGAATTCCTTCCGCGATCATGTTGTTCATGCCGCCAAATTGCTGTGAGTAGTTCACAAACTCATCTGCTAAGGCGGCAACGATTGGGGCAAGCTGAGTGGTTAGCTCTTGTTTTAGTGCGGTAGTTGTCAGTCCAACTTTGTACATAGCATCGTTGGCCATCTCAACTTTAGCGGCATCAACACGCGAAAGTGTGATACCCAGTCGGTCGGCTTCATCAGCCATCGAGCGCAAGCCTTCTGCACCACCGGCTAGCATGTTCACCATGCCTACACCTTCGGAGTCAAACAACTTAAACGCCAGACGAACACGTTCTGACTGACTTTCTACTTGGGTAAAGGCATCAGCCAACACATAAAGCTGCTGATCTGGGGTCATTTCACCGAGCTGCTTCGCATCTAAACCAAGTTGTTTCAGTGCGGGCGCGGCTTCACCACTACCTTGGGCGGCTTCAGCAATTCGACGCGTCATGCGCTGCAAAGACATATCAAGGTTTTTCGCCCCTACGCCCGTTAGCTCACTAGCGTGGCGGAACTGTGTCAGCGCTTCGGTTGAGATACCAATACGGTCAGCAAACTTGGCCGTTTGATCGATGATGGCCGCTTGCTGGTTGTAGACCAACACCAATGCCCCTGCCGCAGCCGCCGCGGAGGCGGCGGTTGCTTTTGCGGCAATGGACATGGTTTTACTTATTGAATCAGACCAGTTTTTCGCTTTGTTCTGCGATTTTTTCAGCTCACTGGTGAACTGGGCGCTATTGGCATATAACGCCACGGTAAGTTTGGCAATATCGGACATTACAAAAGCAGCCTTTCGCAGACGTTCACCTGTTGGTCAACGCTCTCATAATCAATGATGCGTGCTTGGGTGCTGTTTTGAACCGAGCTTGGTGGCGGACTGTCGACGCCAGCGGCCTCTCGCTTCAGCGAAAAGTGGGCAAGCCAAAGCGCCATCAGCTCGGTATCGACACTGTCACACATCGTGCGAGGATCGACGATACCCAGCACCTCGCCTAAACTGAAAAAAAAGCGAAGGGCTGGGTCGTCGGTTAGTCTTTTTTTGCCGTTTCCTCGGCATCTTTACCTAAATAGTTCACCTGGATGATTTGACGCATGGCCGCATTAATAGCCAGAGGGGTATGAATTTCCATTAACTGTTCGGGTGTGACAGATTCTGATAACGGCTGATCGTTTTCATCGAGAATGGAGTCAAGCACCAGTTTCGCGGCGGCGGTGTTGAGCTTTTCACCGTTTTGCGTCTCGGTGTGCTTTTTAACTTCCTTGTCGTGTTGATTGAGACGGGCTGTTGTTAGGCGTTTCACTTTAAATTCACCATCAAACATCGTGACAGTCACGGTACTTAAAGAAACAGGTTTAAGAAGTTGAGATTTAATGTTCATTGATATTCCTTATGGGGTAACAGTGGTAATACCGCGAGTGATTGAGTTCTGCTTGCCGTTGACAACCAGGTACATTGGCTTGCTCTTATCGAGCTCTTGATGACTCCAACCGCCCAGCACGACGATCATTTCCGCCCAGCGTTTATTGGGGAATTCAATGCGAATTTTGACCGTTTCATTTGCTTCCGCTTTATCCAAAAGCGATTGCAAATCTGCGTCACTCGGATCATCAAGAAAGGCGAATTCTTTATCTGGACCTTCTGGCACCTCGGCGATGTACTTGCGTTCGGTATCGATGAGACGGTCCGCTTCAGTAAACCCCGAGGTTTTGCCCGTAGTTCCTACTGCGTTGGCATCTTTAAGCAGTTTTAGTGCGCCAACCTCGTCTTCAATACCACCGAACAGAACGCGAGTGCCCGCAGGAAGCATCGCGTAAGTGCTAGGTTCTTTTAGAGTGCTCATGGGTGTTATCTCCCGTTAGTGTTTAATTAAAAAATCACGATTGAACTGGTAACTTGAAGGGCCGCTTTCACCAAGTAAGGGCTGGTCAAAACCGCCACTTAACTCCGCAAGTTGGATTCGGTACGCCTGTTCGGTTCCAGGGTTTAACTCGCCAGTAAACTGTTCGAGTGCTTTTGAGATTTGATCAGCGAGAGACTTTCCCTGATCGGGGTCTTGGTGGTAGATGGTTAAGCTATACACATCTTCCTGAATGCCCGTTTTTCGTAAATTGCCATCAACAAAGCCAGGGGTAATACAACGATAAACCACTGCGTTATCGGCGCTTTCTGGTCTATTTAGCCAATAGCAATCCAGCCCAGTTAATTGGCTTAACCAGGCATTCAATGCGCTTTCTAAGGTCATTTGCTTTGCTTCTTGATTGCTTTTTGAATTTCCGTCGCTAACACGGTACGGAAAGTTCCAACGACTCGATGACGATTCTCATACAGCGCGGGGCGCATAAAAGGATCGGCTGCCTGTCTTGTCGTTCCGTACTCTTGTGCAATGGCTTTTTGGCTGTGCTTTTTGGACGGACCAACGCGAGTAGCTAGCGCGTTATCCTTACCTCCGTGTTTGCTGTCTAGCTTTTTCGTGCTGATCTTGATGCTGTCACGCATGTGCTCACCATCAGGGCTTTCAGTGTTGTAGCCTGCGCCCATTGCCATGGAAAACTGCACACCCGACATTGCCTCACGGCTGGCCTTGCGCAATGTTTTTAACCCAGCTTTTTCGCCGATTTCTGTTAGTGACTTTTCCAGCTCTTTCAAGCCAGATACACTCCAACTATCAAGCTGCATGGTGTGCACTCCTTTCAGTTACGGAACGGGTTTTATTGCTGGCGGTGACGATTTCGGATTGGAGTCTGCATCGAGAATGATTTGGCGACGTTGAGGGTCAGCGTCGTCTACGGCGGTGATTTTCATCCAGCGGCCTCGCCACTGTATCCAGTAGTTTGGCTCGATGTTTTCACGCCATCGAAGCCGCCACTGATACACGTTGAGAGCTTTCTCACGGTCATTGCTTGCGCTTTGACTCCCCGAACTGGAAAGCAACTCCGCCCACGGGGTCGCCATCCGTTCAAGTTGAACCGTAGGCGCACCGTTATCGCTTTTACCATCAACGGTGCGATACAGGGTTAAACGTTGGTTGAGTTTGCCTGCTTGCATACGCCCTCACAGGTTGATATCGCGATCAAAATCCAACAAAAAGCTCACGCCGAGAGGAAGGGTTTTAACGCTGCTTTCTGTCACCGCTTCTCGATGCGCAAACCAGTGACCAATTAACAACAACACCGCCAGTTCTGTGTCCTCTCTGGCTACAAAAGCATTTTCTGGCACTAACTCTGGGTCTTGCGGCACTTCCTCTTGGGTCCAGTAGACGGGACGATTGAGGTAGTTCTCAACGGCTCGCTTAGCCGCCGACAAGTAGAGAGTAAGCTGCTGATCATGCTCGGTGATGTCGTCATCGATACTGCACTGGTTTTTTACCTTAACCAGATCAAGCATCGGCTTTTACCGCCGTGTCATTCTCAATAAGGCGCTGCGCCTCTTTCTCTGAGCACGGATACAGATCGTTAATCGTGAAAGAGCGCTGTTTCAGTGAATCCCAAAGTGGCATTTTCAGCTTTACTTTAACCTCGGCGTTTGATGCTTCAGTCGGCGTTGGTGAGGCTTGACTCTGCTGAACTTGAGGCTCTGGTTCCGGATCTTTCGGTGATTTGGCGTCACCTTGCGTTTGAGTTTGCTGATCAGAGGGTTCTGACGTCGCCCCCTCTTGCGTAGTTGCGTCGATTGGCGCTTTCACTTCTGAGGTTGTTGCTGAATCTTTGGTGTTCTCTTTCGCTTTTGCAGCGGGCGTTTTGGCTTTGGTGGTTGCCATGGTCTATTCCTTCTTACATGAAAAAGCCCACCGTTTGGTGGGCTCATTCTGAGGGTGATAATTAAGCCGCAGCGTGTTCTAGCGCGGCAATAGCTGCAACGTCTTCCAACAGTACATCAAAGCGGTGGAAGCCAATGAAGCCCATCTGATCGAACTCAGCGTAACGCTCGGTCAAGCGGCGCAGGTTCATGTACGCCACTCGACGTAGAACGACCGATAACCAATCACCATAGAACACTGACTTATTGCTTGCGCCCGCTTTAGCGATGCCTTGGTCAATCACGTACTCATCACCATCAATGGTGGCTGGCGCAACACCGGCAATCGCAGGCAACCACAACGGACGGCCATTCGCATCATTCATCAGCTTGAAGCCTTTGAACGTGTCATCATTGAACGCCCAACGCGTATTCGGACCATTGCGATAAGCTGGGTCCACTTTGTGTTTTAGGTTGATCAAGTCGGCGTAAGATACCCCGCTAACGGCTGCCGCTTGATGGGTCAATTGCACCTGTTTATTGAGGCCGTTTAGGTTATTGCCTTGGCCATCACCCGTGATGATTTGGCCTGCTTCTAGGCGGCCCAAACGCTGACCGAGACGACGCGCAACAAACGCATCAACATCGATCATGCTATCTTGCAGGAGCTCATTCGATACCAGGACGATTTTAGAGCTGCCTTTCTTCGCGCCAATCTCAACTTGACTGAAGGTCGGATCGCCCTTACTCGCCTCTTGGTTTTCTGCCAGCATTTCACCGATTTCAGTACGACCATCAGACACCGCCCACGGCATCGCACGGCCATCTTGAGTCGTAATAACCTGACAGACGTTCGCAATACCACCGTACGCCGCCATGTTTTCAACGACACGATTCACAAAGTTTTTCGGGACGGTAAAGCCACCACTTGCACCAGTATTCGTACCTAGCGCACGCAGTTGGGCTTTGTCTTCTTGTGATAACTCCGCAAAACCATGACGAAGGTAACTGGTAAAGGCTTCGGCTTGGCGCTGCTCGGTTGGGGACTCTTCTGGGTTATTTGGGTTTGAGTTGTTGTCATCACGAACAAAGCGCTCGTCTTGTTCTCGAAGCTGATCTTCACGTTCAATTTGTGAATCTAAACCTTCCAATTCTGACGTCATATCACGCCATTGGGTGGTTTCATCATCCGTGAACGCGCGTTTTTCGTCTTTCGCCTTGTCGTTTAACTCACGCATTTGGCGCGCGATCGTGTCACGTTTTTTCTTCATTTCATGGTATTTCATTCAACTTTCTCCGGTTTGAGTAATGAAAGGTTTTACAGGGTTTGCAACAACCGATCGCGGTACTGCTGCTCTTGATGCTGCGCCAATTGGCGCTGTTCTTCACTGTCGTCAGTACAAGCCGCGCGCGCTTCTTCAAGGGCTCGGGTACTGGCTTCGGTGTCGTTGTAAGCTGGATAGGTCACTGGGCTGACATCCAACAATTTTGAAACGCGAGTGATGGTGCGGACATATACCCCATCATCATCCTCATCCCATCGATATCCGTCTGAAGGTAAACGAAACGCAAACGAGCTTTGGCTGACGTCGCCACGGTCCATTGGTTCGATAACCATGTCTCGCACCGTTTGTGTGTCTGGCGGGGTGATCTCGTAACGCAAACCAACCTCATCAACGGTCAGTGTGAGCGTGCCCGCTTTGGTTCGGCCTAGGACAAAATTGCGGTCATGGTTAAACAGGGCGCGAACGTCATCGTCCAGAACGTCATCAAACGCACCAGGGGCGATCACTTCGACAAAACCGCCGAGGTTGTTACTGCGAGTGTTGAACTTGGCCGCGTATCCGACGATACGTGGCCCCTCTCCGTCCTCCCGTTTTTCAACTTTGATTTCATCACTGCGGATAAAAATCTCATTGAGGTTCTTACTCATTAGGTTTGGCCTCTCTTGGTTGAAGGTCGGCGCTGAGCAGATAGGTATCCAAACCATCGGCTTGGTTCATATCTTCCAGCTCTCGTACTTGATTTTGTGTCATCCAGCCATCACGAATGGCTTTCGAATAGAACTCAGCGCGCTCTTTTGCAGTGCCGCGTAATAGGCCATTTAGGTTGAACTTGACGTAGTACCCAGCCCGTCGTTCTTGCTCAGTGAATAGTTTCCGGTTGAGCTCCTGCTCCCACTTCACTACCCACGGGATCATGGTGTGACGAACGAACTGAATGGCTTGCTCTGAGATGTTGGAAAAGGTGGCTTTTTCTAGGTCGTTAATCATGTGTGCCGGCACGTTGTAAATGCCGGCTACTTCAGAACGACTGAATTTACGGGTTTCTAAGAACTGCGCATCTTCTGGCGGAATGGTGATCGACTGATACGCGAGCTCAGATGGTAAGAACAACGTTTTATTGTCGTTACTTTGCATCTCCGCTTTAGACTTTCGCCAACGGTCAAGCAATCGCTCCCAGCTCGATTTCTCTAGTTGCGACTTGACCGAGACAATGCCCGTTGGCTTGCCCCCACTTCGAAAGAACTGGTTGCCATAACCTTGGGTTTCTAGGCCAAGCGCAAACGCCTCTCGACATTGGGTAATAGGACTTTTACCGACTTTGCCATCAGAGCCAATCGCTTTAATGTGGATCATGTCTTCAGGACTGACCGCCCTCGCCCGCGCATCATCTGCGGTGACTGCGTAGGTATGACGCCCTGAAGTGGTTTTGACTAAGTTGGATTCCCAAGGTCGAATCAATCCAAGTTCGCGCACTTCCCCCGAGCGAGGATGACGCACAATCTCGGTGTAGTGGTTGCCCCAGCCGCTAACGTGAACCATGCCGGATTCGCGCCAGTCATAACTGGTTTGAAATGGGTTCGGCTCATCGTGAAGCAGGTAATAAACAGGGTGATCCGTGGCGCGAGAAACAACGCCTTTGGCATCACGGCGCATGACATGCAAAGGCAGCTGGCCCATAGAGCGGCCAAGTACGCCAATACAGGAATACACCGCCGACAAGCCCATGGCGGATTCCACACTTACCCCAGAGCCGCCACCCCAATCGGCTGCATCGAGCTCGGACAAGGGAACGGATGGGTCTTCTGGGTTTGAGCGGGTTTCAAACAGCAAATCAAGCATGGCGGCCCCCTAGTTTTCTTAATGCCAATAAGGCAAAAATCAACAGCATGGTTCCGCCAAACATTAAGGTGGCCGACAACCCGAATTTGAGATAAACCCCACTCAGCAACGCGGCAAAACCCGCGAGGCCGATCAGGTTGAGTATGTATGTCACAGGTATAAATCCTCATCATCTAGATCGTCGAATGGGTCAAAGGTTTCCGTTGCCAGGTGCGCGCGATAAACCGCCATGATCAACGCCACCGCACCATCAATTTTCTGGTCTGGTTTGTCTTTGCGTGGAAAGTGGTTTTCGTTGGCATCTGGCTTGCTGACAACGTTGCTCATCATCCAAGTGAGCACGGGGTTTCCGTCATGGTGAACACGCCCCGCTTTTAACGCGGCTTCGAGTTCAATCATGCCCGGTGATAAGTGCGCGGTGGTTTGCGGCACTTTGACAGCGGTAATGCCCGCCGCGGTAAGTTCTTGCGCAAGCTGGGTGGAACCCCACGGATCGTGGGGCACTTCGCGCACTTCAAACTCATCAGAAAAGTTCTGAATGTCTTCCCCAATCTCGTTAAAATCCACCTCGGCCCCATCAGTGGAGATCAGCGCACTGCCACCACTGTTTGGCCACGGCGTGCCCACCCATTTCTGATAAACCTTGCGGTTTTTGGTGTCTGGGTCGAACACGGTATCTTCTGGCAAGTAGTGTTTGGAGAAGATGTAAAAATGCAGCTGGCCTTTGTCATCCTTGCGAGTGAACAGCATGATCTGGCTACAGATATCAATCTTTGATGCCAAATCGAGCGACAACCAACATGAGCTGTCTTTGAAATCCTCTATCGATAGGCTGGTATCTTCGGCAGCTTTCCAATCTTCCATATTGAAGAAAGCAAGTGATGCGGACACCCATCGATTGAGGTGTTTGGTTTTGAACGTGTTGGCATAGCGCGGGTTACGAATAGCGCGCATTTGCTGACTGCGCAGCCAATCTTCATCCACGGACACGCCCAGGTTAGGGTTGGCTTTGGCCAGAACTGCGGGGTCTGTCCAATCGTCGTCTTCATCAATGGTGTAGATGATGCCAAAGATCTCGTCGTCATCGGTCGTGCCTTCTAAGATTTTGACGACGTCGTCGTGCAAGTCTTTACAAGGACCAGCGATGTTATAGCCCGAGGTGGTGATCACGAAGATAAGCGGTTGTTCACGTGCCCCCATACCTGTTGACATGGTGTCATACAGTTCGGGACCATCATGCTCGTGATACTCATCGACGATGGCACAATGTGGGCTTGAACCGTCGCCAGGGTCACCGATCACCGGTTCGAAAATGCTGCCGTCTGGCCGTTCCATTTTTTTGGCCATGACGTCAATCAAGAACGAACGACGAAGGTTTGGCAGTGCTTCGGCCATCTTTTTCGCTGGCTTGAATACCTCCCAAGCCTGCTTCTCTGTGGTGGCACCACAGTAAACCTCTGCGCCGTATTCGTTATCTGGCGCAAACATCCAAAGACCATTGCCCGCAGCAATGATGCTTTTTCCGTTCTTTCGTGGCACTTCGACGTAAGCCACTCTGAAGCGGCGGCGCTTGTCTTTCTTTCGTTCCCAACCATAGAGAACGGCATGAATGAACAATTGCCAGGGCTCTAACTTGATGCGCCGGTCTTTTAATGGCTTCTTCGCCCATTTGCCTTTGGTGTGAGGAAGAAGTTGAATGAATCGACAAACCGCCTCGGCTTTGTCTTTGTTAAATCGGTACGGATAGGCTTTGCTTTTGCTCTTTTCGATATCATCCAGATGACGTTGACACGCCTGGATAACATACTTACAAGCAACGATCCGACCGCTGACCACGTCACGCGCATACTTTGCGGCGGCGTTTACGTTCGGATACTTAGCCATACTTATCTCGCTGGTAAGAATTCGTTGAATTCGTTTTCGTTGCCGTCCTTACTACCGCCTCCACCGCCCGTCATTCTTCGCATGGATAACGGGTCGAGCCCCAACAAGCTACCAATACGCACCATCGCCGATAGCGCATCTTGGCGAACGTTGACGCTCGGGTTTTTCTTTGGCCCACCTTTTGGTGTGTTGACTGTTAATCCTTTCTCGCTAATTTCTCGCTCTGCTTCGAGATACAAAGAAAAGCTGTTGCAGTACGCCAACAACAACGGGAAGTGATCGACGGTTAAAATCTGGCGCTCGATCAAAACCTTGGATTGCGTTTTCCAAATCAAGACCGCGTCATCATCGCGCAACTCATCCGGAGGCGGTGCTTTGGTCATGACTTCATGGGCAGGCGCGGAGGGAAGCGTATTCTTACCACTCTTACGTCCGCCCCCTGCTGCTCTCACCATTGTGAAAACCTCATTTTTTATTGTGACGAGTCACGATCAGGATCGGGTGATAAAAAAGATCCTTATTTATCGCGAATAAAAATTTGTCTGGGGCTGCGGTACCTATCGAAAAGGTCGTAGAGATTTACCCCACCCCCCATGGTCTGAGAACGGGAACAACAAGCGAACTAAAACCGCCTTGAAGCCTTTTTGATTCTGGGATTGAGGTAGCATCACCTTGATACCTTTTCGTGCTGTCTGTGCGACTTTGAGAGGGTCTGGCTGTGTGCCAAAGGTTCGGCAAAACAACACCAGAGCTTTTAAGTAAATTGGTACCCAAAACGCCCATTTGATCTGCAAAACGATCATTATTTGCTGTTTCGAATGGGTGTTTTCGTTCTTTCTCGTGCAGTTTTCGCTTTGTGGCATGGCCGACATAACGCCTCCAAGTTGCTATCTTCATCCGTTCCGCCATGTTCCTTGGCTATGATATGGTCCACATCACGAGCCGGAACGGCGCGACCACCACGCAAGCAGCATTGGCATAGGTACTTATCTCGTCTCATTATTCTGGTTCGGAGCTTATCCCAATCACTGCCATAGCCACGCTCATGGCGGCTGCGTCCTGCTTGGTGCACTTCCCAACCAGTGTGACGATGCTTGTCACAGTAACCACTCTTGTCATTAGTCAGGCCACCGCAATGGGGATGACGACAAGGCTTAGGGGTTCGTGGAGGCATAACAAAATATCCTTTGAATACTCACTAAATACACAAAGGATATTTAAAAGGGTCACCGCCGTGGGCACTGCTGTTTAATGGCCGAAGCCTGGCGACGCTCGACGACGTCGCAAGTCACTAGCACTACGTTGCCTTTGGCGGTGTTAGAACTGGCTTTAAGGCAGCCAGTAGCCTTGGGTCACTTATCTTGTAGCTAACTTATGCACTATCGGGCGCTAACCGATCCTTATCCCTTCCTCTCGGATACATGCGGGATTCGTCGCGATCACATGCTGACTTAACTGATAACAAGTGCAGCCAGTAACAACACTCGGCAACTATCTGGAATTACCGGATAGTTGAAACCTAGCCAGGATTAGCTTGGTGATAGTCAATGCAGCTATTCAAGTCCTCGATGTACAACTGCATATTGGTTACTGACCTTTTCGGGTAATAGATACCCTCACCGTCAACTTCATACCACTCAAGTTGCGGTGCGGTTGGTTTGCAATCTACAAAATCAGGACTGGCCATCATCGTCGTTGATTGACACGCGGCCATCGCTAGGACCGAACCGATCAGCATGACTATTCGTTGGGTCTTCCTTAATTTCATTCTTACGGCCCTCTCTGTCTTTCTTCTTCGACTTAGCTCGGTGACGGTCTAACTCATAAAAGAATCGTTCGAGCATGACTGGCACTAAGCTAAGCCAGCTCGGCACCTTCATGTTTTGACTCGCTTGATATGCTTCGGGTCATTCCATGCTTCATTGGCGGCCTTACCTTTATTGGCTGCCAGAAACTCAAGAAGATCAATCAACCAGTTGGGTAGCTTTGCCATCCACTCAGGTGGGATGAGCTGGCGAACTTGGGACCAAACCACCAAAAGGGCAGACACCCAAGCGGCAATGACCTTACCGTGCTCACCAAACGCCGCTACCAAAAAGGCAAACCAATCAAATGGCGGCACCTCGGGAACAGCACCACTTGCGATAGCAGCAGGGCCGATCAACAAGAACGCCACCATAAACAGATATTTCATGTCGGCTTTACTCCTCTATATAGAAAAGGCAGCCATCATGGCCGCCCTGTTAATGCACCAAACTCGGTGCGTGATGATTCCTGCTTAACAATCCAGTACCTCAAGCGGGAAATTCTCTTTGAACTCTTCAACAGTGCCCGCACCCAAATGGGTGTTGTAATGGTCTTTCCAATACTGAGCCAAGCCATCAATATCACCGGATTTCGGTAACGCGGGCTTTTTTCGAAGATAGTGAACACGGCACATAGCTACCGCGAACGATAAGTTGGTGATCAACTGAGTAACGTCTGGTCGCATGTCGTCATCCAAACTCGCCATACTAGATAGCTCAGTGATTTGGTTGGCCAACTTGCGCTTGTAAGCTAGGTAGTTATCCCAAATGTCTTGGTACGTTGCAGGCTCCATCTGGATAAAGCCAAGCGCTGGACCATTGCCTAGTTGCTTTAGGTATTTGGCGTGGCTTTCTTGGTAGATCGTGCCAACGATAAGCTGTTCAGCTGATCGGCTGTATAGTCCCAACTGCTTCAAAGTCGGGCGAATCACTAACGTGACTAACTGCTTAGGGTCCATCAAGAAACCTCTCTTTTCTGGCGTTTCTTATCGAAATGCACATAGATATCGAAGACAAGGCGACCAGCTATAACGAGCAAGCCACCCAATGAAATTAAGTTCGCGGTGGTGATTTCTGGGGATGATGCAGCCGTCTCAGCGGCTTGTTGGGCCTTAGCGGCGACTTCATTACTAAAGACGCTAACGCTAGTGCCGCCCCCGTAGGCAATCAGGCGGCCTTTCCACTCTTGGAAGCTTTCAAAAAGATTTGCGATTAGGTTTGGCATAGGCTTTAGATATAAAAAAACCCGCTACCAGAGTGATAGCGGGTTGGAAAAAATGCTTTTCAATGTTCAACGTCAGTTGGCTAGGCGACCCCGGCTTAAAGGGTCTTTGTGATTCCCGATAAAGACACGAAAACCACAATGCATATAAACATACTCAAAACCCTGACCGCTTTCAAGTCATTTTGTGGTAAAAATATTAAAAACTGTCGTTTTGTGGTGCTTTAATTAAAATTTTTCCTGTGTGACTGTCACGTGGTGAATTAACCTTTCTTTGTGACGAGTCACGATTTATTAACCAGGTCTTAAGCTCATTAGCACCTTTAACCATTGCGCGCGTGGCAGACGCAATCGCCTGGGCAAACTGTTGACCAGCCGCAACAACGACAGATACTTGGGCAACAACTGTCGCAGACTTAACGGCTAAGACTGCCCGAGCTTCGCGGCGTTCTCTGGATTGCTTGGTTCTCGATGGCCAGTAAAGACCATGTTTACTGGCTACTTTCTTTCTATGGCTTAACCTCATAGCCTCAACTCCTTCCAGTTTGGGGAAGTATGAAAACAAGCGGAATCCCCTTTAAAAAGACCATCACACCCTTTCGGCAGTGACTCCTTACACTTAGCACAACGTTGTTCACCCAGTTCGGCCAGCTGCTCTTGTAACTTCTTCCAATCACGGTCAATCAGTAACGCAACCAACTCACTCGAATCATAAGGCTTCCCACAACCTGCACGAACGCGGCATATTTCCAATAAACGATCATGCTCCGTAGCTGTAAGCTTTACCCTCACCTCATGAATGTCGGCTTCTTTCTCTCTTTTCCGTTGGCGGCGCTTACGTTTGGCGGCGGCTGATAATTCACTCATCTTGTTCAGCTCCTTTGGTCAGGATGTTCGACACCGTCATGCCTGGATAGCGCATTGTTATGGTCTTTAGCTTGTCATTCTCAAGTAGAGGCTCGCCGATTGTATTAACCTCAATAGTGGTAACTTCCTCTGTCCATGTATCGGCCATGATTACATGCTTAATTTCATTGCCATTGCCATCAAACACAGAAACAGGATTTCCAACTTTTGAGGTGTTGTCTGGTGTATAAATCATGACTCACCTTGCTCTTTAGTTTGATTGTTCACTGCATTACAAACCAGATTGGCGGCTTCGATAATGGCGCTCATTTGGGCTTGATCGGTGGTAATGCCAGGGCACTGGCGGGACAGTTCTTCAGCAATAGCCGCACACATTTTCAGTTGGCAAATTTTGAACTTACGGATTGATAGAACCGGTTCACCTTTTTCTAATGGATAGGCCCCCTCTTTGCTTGGCTGTGGCATATCCACGCCGTGAGCTGGGCCACATACGCCCATGGGCAAATCTTTCATAGAAGTGATTGGTTTATCAAAGGTTGGATGACTAATTTCAAAAACTTGCTTATGATTTTTCATATTGCTTACTTCCTTCTTGGTTTTTTGGTGAGCGTGTACAAACTTCTCTGAGCTAAAGAAAAAGTGACACATAGCTATTCCTCTTTGCAGAACGCCCAGCAATACATCAGCGCAAACAGGTTTCCTGCATTTAAAGCCCATTCAGTGTCTTCATCCTCACCAACCAATAGCTGAACCGCTTCCCCTTTAGTCCAAAGAACGGCGACATACGTAGACTGCTCTTTCAGGTGCATTGGGTTATTCATGATCTCGACATACAGGTGGCACTGTTCGTCATCTTCTCGATATTCGGTGATGTCAAAATTGAGAACAAAAAAGCTCGCCACTTGCCCTAAACATTCTCGCAGCGCTACCTCTACGTCGGTCTCAATAGTCAGTTTTAAATCTGGGGTTAGTTGCTCAATCGTCATAAAAATATCTTCCTTTGTGTAAGAGTTGCCAATCAATCGCTTGTGCCTGTTACTGCAAGGCGTCGGCGGGTTCGTTCATTTCGTCCCATGTCGGAATTGTGTCGGTGTGATTGCGTTGGGTTTGCGTCACCAACTCAGCGTGCCAACGCTCTAACGCCGCCCGTTTCTGGGCTTCCGCCGTGGTGTGAATGTAAGACTCATCGAGCTTGGCCATTACGTGGTTCAACAGGCGTTCACACACCCAGTAATCGACGTCTAATTGAATCCACATGGTTCGAGCTAACTTGCGTAAATCGTGCGATTGCCAGCGCTTTTGGCTGACCTTTTGAATGATCTCGGTGGCTTGGCCCTCATCGAGCGGACCTCGTTTACTGGTGCTCGGAAATAGGTACGGCCCACGATAGCCGGTTAAGCCTAATAGGCGATGATGCTCTTTGAGCCAGGTTAAAGCGTAGTCGGTCAACGGAATGACCAGTTCGGGCGCACTGCCTTTGGTTAACGCTTCAGGAATGGTCAACGTGGCGTTATACCAATCGATGAATTCCCATCGCAGCTGACGGGTTTCCCCAATTCGAGTGCCATGTAACAGCATTAATCCTGGTAAGCGCTCAAGGGCGGTTTGTATCGACAATAACGGCACCACCATTGGCAGGTCTTTGGGTAGTAAGGCACTCGGTTTGCCTTTGATTTTGACGTCAAAGAAGTCCTTAAAGATCACCTCGGAAATGGGATTGAACGCCAAGCGCTTTTGACGGGTTGCGACTTTAAAGGCACGTTTTAACTTGCTGAAGTATTGCTTCACGGTGCCGAGGGCATAACACGATTGCAACGGCCAGATCAGCTCCGTTTCCAACAGTGCAGGAGTCAGGGCGGCGATGTTTTCGCTGCCCAACATAGGAAGCAGGTGTTTGTCGATGATGCTCTTAGTATCGTAACGGGTCTTCTTATTTAACGTCGTATTGGTGACGGTGCGATCACGATACCAAGTCAGCAAATCCCCTACCGACTGCCATTCATTGAGCGTAGGGGCATCACCAAGAGCCAACTTGCCAATCAACTCGTCTTTTTGTGCCAACACCTGCTTTGTTCTTAAATCTGGCCAGTTCGCCAACTTCGTGCGTTTGGTTTTGCCGTCTTTGTAGCTGACCAGATACCAACTGGCGGTTTCACGGTTGGCATGAATGCGCACCACGAACGGCACGCCAATGGCGTTGATTTCGGTGATCGTGGTGTCTGCCAAACAACGTTCGATTTCTTTATCGGAGATTTTTCGTTGAACCGTCGCCATAATTGTCTCTCAATTGCGCCTTCACATGGGCGCGTGCTTTGGTTAAATGGGTTTCGTAGGTTTTGAGGCTAATGCCCATCTTGGCGGCTTTGTCTCGGCGGAGGGCGTGAGACGGTAATCCAGTCAGGCGCACAGCCCCGTAATGCACGCGAACCACTTCAACGCTTTTGCGACTCTTTACCGCCAGTTGCATTAATGCCGCCTCGATACGAGCCTCAATGCAATCGACCACAGGGCCACCTTTGCCCCCACCGCTGCCAAAATGCATTTCGCCTTTCTGGGCGATCAGCTTCTCCATGATTGAGCTGTATGCCGCCCCACCTTCGCCCTGGTGAACCCAGCGCGCCCAGCTCTCCATCAGCTGATCAAAGTAGTGGCGGTTTATCGTCATGGTGTTTCCTTTATTTACTGCTCGTCGCTCGGTAATGGTTGAGCCAGCGTCGGGTTTCGGCCTGATCTGGCTCGGGTAAACTGGTCAGTTTGCGGTCAATCTCTAACCGCCCGATCTTGCCCCTGCGCCATTGCCACAACCAAAAACTGGCCCGTTTCTGGCACTCGGCCTCAAAGGCCACTGCCTCATTGCCAGGGGCGGCTAGATTGTGGCTCATCACGCCACCTTCGGACGGCCACGCAACATGAACTCGCTGACCGTTTCCTCTGGGGTTAATACGTGAGCTGGCAACGAGTGACGATGGGGAATTGGCGCAACTTGAACGTCATCACTGGCCATTGAGATGTGGTCATAAACAGGGGTTAACGGGCCATACATGTGAGCAAAGTGCGCCCCAACGCGACGCAGTTCGTTGACTTCTTCCACACTGGTTGGGTTGTTCACTAGCGTGATCACACGGAACGCACGCTTTGGGTTTACTTCCATTTTGAGGCGTTCCACGCGTTGCAACGGGCATGAGAGGTGTGCCACGTTGACGCACTGAATACGCCCCTTGTAAAGCTGCATCAAATCGCGGATCACCGCGTCTCGGTCGTTCGTATTGCCACCCATTAACACCATGATCATGGCTTGTTCTCCTACTCAGTTTCGACGGCTTGGTTATCCAGGTACGCGCGTCGCCAATGGTCAATATTCACCACCCCTTTACTCTTTAGGGTGATCAGTTCTTGTTCACGCAAACGGGGGAACCGGTGAAGGGAAGCCCAGCTGACCACGGTTTTATAAGGCACGCCCAAAAACTTGGCGGCCTTCGCCATGCCGCGGCTGCCGAACTCCGACTTTATCCACTCACTAAATATCACGTTTTGCTCACCTCTCTGCGTTTTGTGGTAATTAATATCACAAAACGTGGTAAGCATAAAGATCGATTTGTGGCAAACTCTGCATTATGTGGTAATATAGTGACCATTAACCCCAATTTTGTGACCTGAGAACGGGCCAACCTATGGATGACAGATATAAAGAACTGATCGCCAACCGCATCAAAGCGGGGCGCAAAGCCATGGGGCTTACGGTGGAAGAAGCCAGCAAACGCGCACGCGTTGGCACCAGTCGCTGGCTAAACTGGGAATGTGCAGCCCGAACGCCTAAGCTCGATATGATCCCGAATATCGCCACCGCCATTGGCAGCAGCGCCGCTTACATTGCCGGCTTTTCTGACCACCAGGGCGAAAGCTCAGACAGCTGGCGTTACATTGTGGCCAACGGGGAAAACCCCGCTAATCAAGCCGTTAGCAATGATTTTTTGGCGTTCAACATCGACCGATTACGCGAGCTTAACTTGCCAGAACGTGACATTCTGCTTGTGAACGTAAGAGACAACAGCCTCGCGCCCGATTTGCATGAGGGCGATGCTGCCTTGGTTGACCGTCGAGAACAGGCCGTGTCTGGAAAAGGCATTTTTGCGATTCGCGATAACAGCGGGCTAATATGGCTGCGTTGGATACGTCCCGAGATCACGGGAGGCTTTACCCTGTACACCGCAGATAAAGAACACTTTCCCGATCAACATTTTGACGATAATCAGTTGGCTAATTTGGATATCGTCGGTAGATACGTGGGACACTGGCACTGGGATGCAGCGTAAGAAGGAGCGCGGCGGGATTCGTCGTGTTTTTTTTCGCCTGCAAATACCACGTTTTGTGACATCAACCACGAAAAGCATAGTAATAGTACCACAAAAGGAATAATCATGGATTCGCTACCAGATACCCAAGTCATAAGCATGAATCAATTGCCGAAGCTTCAAAAGCGAGTGGTGAAACAAGTTAACCGTGAAGCAGCCAGCCTACTGGCGGTCGAAGCGCTAGCTCGTCAAATTACCGATTTAAGCCACGGCCAGATGAGTCCTGAGAAGATAGACCAAATCCAACAATATGCCGAAGCCATTATGTACAACCTCGAAGACGCCAGAGAGCGCATGGGCCGCATTGCACTCATCGTGAATGACGTATCGATTGAGGACTAAAGCCGTGATGAGTGACGTTATCGTAAACACCGAATTTGGTTTGGATGAAGAACAACTGGCCGTGTTGGAAGGTTATGCGAATGGCTTAGATGAGTTTGACATCCGCCAAGTGCTTGAGCTGACGCCAGCCGAACTCAAAACCATCGAGCTCGATGTCCGCGCCCGTCTCAATGCCAACACCACGCCACACATGATCAGCCGAGCTTGGCAGCTTGGCGTTTTAGCGAGTCGAGCACTTTGCCTGGTGCTGGTCATGGTGACCAGTTTCCATGCCCTTGACCCAGACATGACCCGAGTTCGCACCCCAATGAGAAACACCCGAAACCCAACCACCATTGCCCGCGTTCGTCAGGCTGGAAGAAACAAGGAGATTTAATCATGGCGACACCATCCAACCACCAAAGCCAAACTGATCCAGAGTTTCGCGACTTTACCCAAACTCCGCCTTGGTTATTTCATGCCTTTAACGCTGAGTTTAACTATGACCTCGATGCGGCGGCGCTGCCTGAGTCAGCCCTCTGCGCTCGATACTACACACCAGAAATTGACGGGCTAAAGCAAGATTGGAGCAAAGAGTTTTCCTTTAATCGTCGCCCTGCGGTTTGGATAAACCCGCCGTTCTCCGACATTTTGCCGTGGGTAGAGCTTGCCAAAGAGCAACAAAAGAAAGGCGTATTGACCACCTTATTGGTGCCACACGACAACCGAACCGAATGGTGGCCACACGATAGCGCCAGTGAAATCCGTGACATTGTTGGCCACCACGAAACACGTGTTTATAAATCGGGTAAGAAGAAAGGCCAAGAATACAAAAAATGGGTAAGTGGCGGCATTCGCTTTATCAATGCCAAGACGGGCTTAGAAATGCCCCACGAGCTCAACAAGCCCATGTGCTTGATTGTGTTCGACCCATTCCACTCCGGCCATTGTGCCCACAAAACCATTCGCAAAGATGTGCTGATGCAAATCGGCCAGCAACAACTTGCCTTACTAGCAGCATAAGGAACACTCATGAACGCAAACGCACCAGTTCAAGACCTAGCACAATTCAGCGGCGACTTTGAGGGGTAATAACCATGGGAGCAAGAGTCATTCACGTACATTATGGCGTTCACTGGCTATTAGAACTGACCGACAAAGAACTGCTGGAGCATGTAACCCACCCTGATGGCACCGAAGCTGCAAGAAAAGAGCTTAACGCCATGATCGATGATGGTGAAACCTGTTTTGTGTTGGATTCCAGCTGTGACAACAAAAAACCAGATGGCTCATGCGCGGGTCATCCAATTAAGGAGCAAGACTAGCATGGATCAATTCAACGCTTACTCAGTGGCTATCGCAGCCACTGAAAAAGCCATTCAAGATCGCCAGAAAAAAATAACCAACATCGAGATACTGACAAAAAAAGCGCTCGATACCGATTATCTCGATAAGTTGTCGTTTGACATTGGCTATCAAGAAGGTTGTGTGGAGCACCACAAAGGGCAAAAACGAAAAGACGCCCAAAAGAAGCTGGACGAACTCAAGCGCCAACAGCGTCGTGTCGAAAATGCCCACTCCCTGGCCAACCTAAACAAGCAATTGAAATACGAGGATGAGATAGACGCATTAAGGAAAGCTCTCACCCAGCTCAAGATACTGGAGAGTAGAAAATCAGCGGTTAGTTATTTTTTAGGCATTAATGAGTAAGGAGCGAAAACATGGACCAAGCAACTAGAGATATTATCGAAAACTGTGGATTGGAAGTTGAAGACGTAAAGCCAATCATTGAAGCTGTGAAAGCATCCGCTGTCATCAACTTCGTCAACACTCATATCGGTGCGTTTGAAGCAGGTTTTATTGACAACAACCAGCCAACCCTAGCCCAGCTATATAGAACAGCTCAGCATCACGTAAAAGACAATTACAACTACAACATGCAAAGCCTTGCTGAAGTTTGGGGAGAAGAACTTGCTAAAGAGCTGGCAGAGAGAACCCCTTACATTCAAGTAAAATGGCACTCACCAGAAGAAACGCCACAGGTGGAAAGCCAGGGCTTAAAGAAATTCTGGGTAGCAATCAAAGTGACAGGTAGCATCAAACAAACCAAAAAGAGCAAGACGTTTGTTATTTCTGCTTACTACGTCAACAAACCTCTAGAGCTCGATGAGCACGGAGAGGTAATCAACGGCGACCCTTTTGTATCGGTCGATGGCGAACCTATAGAAGCAGTCGGTTTTCACTCTTGCAAAGAACATCAAGAGTTTGATGGTTATTACGAACCCCTACCGTTTGGTGATGATTATGAATTACTAGGTTGGGCTGAATATCAAAAGCCAGATTTTGACCTGAATACTAAGGGGGCAAAATGATCATACTAAACAATGGTGACCTGCACCGACTCCTAGAACCGTTCGACGCTGACATCGATGTCATTGCTTTTGCCTTATCTAACATCAATCGATACACAGGCCACGTTGGCCAATACAGCGTTGCTCAACACTGCGTCCTGGTTTCTGAGCAACTGCCGGACGAACTAAAACTTTCTGGATTGCTTCATGATGCAACAGAGGCATGCATCGGCGATGTATCTAAACCACTTAAAGCACTGCTGCCAGAATACCGAAAGATAGAAGCCTGGTATCACGAACAAATCGACACTTTGTTTGATGTAGTCACAGAGCATCCCGATATTAAAGAAGCCGATCTTAGAATGCTAATCACCGAGGCCAGTGCTTTCGGCTTACCTCTCGATGAGTTCCCGAACGCCCTACCCTACAACATCGAGTTTGAACCATGGCCAGCCGAGGTGGCGAGATTAAAATTCATCGAATGCTTCCATCGTTATTTTGATTTGTAACCCTTCCCTACGCCGCCAGAACAGGCGGCGTTTTCATATTTAGACCAAAGGAAACCAGACCGTGACAGAGCATGAAAAAGAACTAAAGCGCATGGCTGATCGAGTTAAGTCACTTTTTAATGGCATAGGCCCCAAGCCATACACAGGCCGAACAGACGACATAGATATCACCAGTGAGCCTTTATTCTGCCCATCATGTGGCCATGACGAGCCGATGAGACTAAACCAAAGCAAGACTGCTGTGAGTTGTGTAAATCCCAAAATCTTGGGTTGGTGTGGTGAATACTGTGATTACGAATACGCACTTACAGCGGAACGACAACGAACCGACTGCTTTTGGACAAGCGGATTCGAATACCCAAAGACCAGGCGTGAAGTTTTACAAGCAAGGCTAGAGGGCAAAACCAATAGACTCAAAGAACTTCCCAAACTAAGAAAAGAAGCTAGAGAAAGATTTAAGAAAGAAGAGAAAAAACTAACCGAAGAGATAGCCAGTATTATCGGGGAGCTAGAAAAGACAAAAGTAAAACTATAACCACTTTCAAGCCGCTAAAACCTAGCGGCGTTTTTGTACCTCCCTCTCATTTCAAAGATACACACAAAATACCCTTTAAATATCCCTTGAATATCCCAAAGATATACGTTAAATATATAACAAATACTCCAACAGGGATTTCATCATGATCATAGCAATTGCTCATAACAAAGGTGGCGTTGGCAAAACGACTGTAACTCTCAACCTAGCAGCCATCCTTAAACCAGACGTAATCGTCGACCAGGACACACACCAAAGCTTAGTCATCATCAACAAGCTACGCGGTGACGACCAACTGCCAATTCATACGTGTGATAGCCGTGCCAGCCTAATTGAACTACTCAAGCAATCGGACGATGGCAAAACCGTACTGATTGACTGTGGTGGTTTTGACTCGGACGTAAACCGTTTGGCCGTTGCAGCTGCCGACCTGGTCATCGTGCCAGCGAACGATGACACCACCGAACTGATCGGCCTACGTCGATTTGACGAAGTGCTGGCAGAGATCAGCAAAGAAATGGACAGCCACATCACCGCCCACGTTCTTTTCAATCGCGTCCACCCTAACCGCCGTAAGTTTAATGACGTAGAAGATTTCCTAAAGAACGCGAGCCACATGTCGAGACTGGACACCATCATTCCAACCAGAAAGCAATACCCGCTAGCGGTGGCCAACGGCCTTGGCGTGGTTGAACACAAAGCCACAAAATACAGTGACGCAGCACGCGAAATGAAGCGTTTAGCCGAAGAAATCCAAAACAAAGCTTCACTAAACTAAATACCCTTTGTATATTTACTGTATATCCAAAGGATACACGGTAAATATTTATTAGATATAGAGTAGATACACATGAGTAAGAACTGGGACGCACTAAGCCAGGTCGGCAAGAAAGCCGCACTAACCGAAAACAAAAGCGAAGAAGCTAAGGTTGCAACAACAAAAGCAAAGCACCTTAAAGCTGTGCCGATGAGTTACTTTGAGAAGCATGAAAAGATGAAACAGGAAGGTAAAACCAGCCTTAACTTTACCGACTACATCATTGAAGCACTTAGAGAGAAATTAGAGCGAGACGGCGCGCTATAACGCCAGAAATGAATTAGCCGGTGAGCATCTGACCTCTTCACCGGCTAACGTGACCAACCAAACATAAGGAATCCAGTTATGTCACAAGCGCAATATACCGCAATATCTAAAATGCGTCTAATCGATCTGCACACCCTAGACATGTCCGTTCTAGAGGAATACTTGTCAGGCAAGCCGAAATGGCTTCAAGATCGAGTATGGGAGTTCTACCAACTAGGTGCAGCACTATGAGTTGGTCGCTACCTAGAACGTGCTTTAGTTGCCAGCACTATAAGCAGGTAGGATATAAAGAGGATGAGCTGGCCCCAACTAAAGACCACTGGGGATTCGATTGCGAAGCTAAGAAACAGCGCTATGGTATGTGCAATCAAAAAAGGTGTCATGTTTTTTGGAATGAGCAACCATGCCCATCCTACGCACAGGAACCCGACATCGAGACGCATGATTGCAAGCCACGGTCAAAGGCATTACAACCTCATCAAGATGCCCTGTTCTGAATAAAAAACCCCGTTGAATGACGGGGCTTTGTTTTAAACCGCTTTAAGCTCTCCTTTCAGTTCGTTAACTAAGGGCAATATCAACGTTATGCCCGCCTCGATCTCCATCGAAGCATCATCTTCCGAACGGTTCGCCCTAGCCATTAAGCGCAATACACATTCAATTTCATCACACAGATTATTTATTTTTTGTTGTGGCATTAGACCGCCTCTCACATCCATTCTAGATATAACCTTACCAACTGTAATTAGCGCCACAGCTATGCCGTGCATTAATGTGACAGGTGGAATATGCCCTTACATAACGCGTTGTGTAAACACACTAGGTCAAAACCGTCCTACACTTACTGATAAACCACTCAAACTGACCTATGAGGTGTGATCTATGTCTTATACTCCATTAATACAAGCACTAAAGAATCGAAGGGAGGCAGCTGGGCTATCACAAGCCGAGTTTGCCAAAATGGCAGGCGTATCACTAAAGACGTACCAGCGGATAGAATGGGGCGAAACCGATTTAAAGATGTCCCACTACCGCAGCTTGATTCAAAATCTAAGGATCACCGATCTGGATGTGTCGCTGGATATGCTCGAAGTGGACCCCGCAACGCCGTGGGATGTAGCAGCAGCAGCCAGAACGCTGCCGCCGGAGGTAAGAACTATCCTTGTCACGTTTATCATGATGATATACCGCGACAAGACAATGGAATGAAAGCAGAGCGTTATAACTGCTTCATAATATCGATCAGTTGGCTTAACTGAACCTTATAATCACGGCTAGAGCGAATTTGCTCATAAACCAATTCAACCGTCGCCCCAGCTTGATGAACCTCGTCAAACACTTGCTCCAAACCCTCAAACGTATTTGCTAATTTATCAGCGCGCCAAACCACCAAAACATCATCAGCAACCAACTTAGAAAGCACATTAGACAAATCACCATAGTGCACCTGGTCACAACCAACTCGCTCAAGCGCCTGATCCTGCATACCCATGTCATTGTCATGGACAACGTAGCCATATCTCATTTTTTATTCCTTTTCATTGTGACGCGTCACGCCCTGCATATTGCAATAGTAAATCAGACACGCATCGCGTGAAATGACGCTCATTGCATAATTGAACCTTATGGCCATGATTTTGGTGGCGATTATGCCCATTATGGTAAATAGCGGAGTTTAGGCGCTATTACGTCAGCTTTGACGTACTGAGCGCGTTAAGCTGTCAAAACTGACAGATAACCAAAGATCGAGAGACGATTTTTGATGTTGTAAATTTGTTTCAGTTTGACGGGATTTTAGGCGGGGATTTTATCGGAATGATTTGGCGGCCGATTTGCATCGAAACCGCCAAAAGATCAGGTTTTGTATATCTCACTCTTGCTTTGTGGCAAGTAAGCAGCCCAGCTTATCCCTAAGCTCTTGTCTCTCATGTTTAGCTTTTTCTAGATAAGGCTCAAATGCCTTCATTACAATACGGAAAAGAGAACCTGATTCATGAAACTCGCCAAATTCCTCACAGTACACGTACAACGTCCAATCTTCTGCGTTACCGTCAGACGTTAAACGGACATCGATAGCAAAACGTTGTAATGCATTGAGCATCTGAGCAACGTCAAAATCTGCATAACTTCCTGCCATTTATTTTCTCTCTTACTCTAGATACTGAGTGATCATTTCAATTTCTTGGCTAACATCAACAAGCGCTTTCGCATCCATATTGATAACCTCAAGCTGAGTTTGGTCTCTAACTTTTCTCTCAAGACCATGTTTTATCGCTTTGATAGTCTTTTCAGCTTCTTCCAACTTCTCAATAAGCTCTTTATCTTTTGAATGCATACTATTCATCGTCCTTCTTACTCTATTTGAATTCTTGGCCATCTAACTGGTCAGCAATTTTCCTTAACTCATTCGCCCAGGCTTTTTCGCAGCCGTTCTTGAACTGCACGTTTGTAAAACACTCTTTCAGAGAAAAGCTAGAAAGCGGAACTTCGGGTGATAAAGACACAAAAACTACATCAGGCTTGAAATCATCAACAATAATCATTGGCTTAATAGGATATGTAAGCTCATTTGGGTTAGTCGTGTGCTGCATTAGAATGTTCCTTATTGGTCATTATCAAAAATTGTCATTTGTTCATCATCCACCGGTGGCACGTCCAACTCTTTTCCTGTCCGTTCTCGGTAAACTTTCGCGGCCTGGTGACGACCAACGCGTGTTAGTTTTGCGGCCAAACTTAAATCTTTAGCTCTTAGCAGTTCGATGCAGCCCTTACCCTCCAAGGCGTGGAGGCTCTTTCTAAAGTTCGATGCATCGAGCTCACCCTCACGGGGCTGTGAAATCATGGTGCGCATCTTGGCAACTGGAACCGCACCTTCAAATTGCTTTGTTTCCAAAAGAGCCAGGATAAAAAGGGCGTCATTTTGGTTTTTTGAAAATCTTGTCTTAGTCATTCCTTAATCACCTCACGAGTGAATAAGAGAATAGTAAACCTGTTTCATGGTTGGGTAAAGCTTAATCAGAACAAAATGGGAGAAATGTGGAAAAGATCAGGCGGGAAATGGCGACGGGCTTCGATATGAACTGGGCTACAGCAAGACATCCCCAGAATTATGCCCAGATTCTGGGGATAAAAAAGGGTGACACCGTCACCCTTTCTTTGCTACCAAGTCTTTGATGTTCTCTATGTTCTGGTTATGCCTGTGCGTACAGTGATCGCCAATCGCAATAGCCAGAATCCAGCACACCACTGGGCCTATGATAGAACCCGCGGTAACAACAGCGACAATGACCAACACCAAAGCCCCTGCTACTGAGGAATAAAACAACCCCAATGGACCAAAGAACAAAGTAAGTAAAAAAGAGACTAAACGTGATTTTGGATTTAAGTTCATGATCAAGTTCCTGTTGAGTAATTCTCTGATCTCACATTGATATGCATCAATTGTCAATTCACATGATCACATTGGGGTTATGGAGGAGCGTGCGACGACATGCAAAGCCTTACGAACGTTCAATAAATACCGTCCTAAATAAAATCATCCATACCAATAACTGGCTCAAATCTTGCCCTTCGCCCTGCTAGACCTAGGGGGACTGATTGCTCACCATGTGGTTAGAACGCTTTGGGGGCGTTCCACAGAGCTTGCGTGTTTTTCGGTAGGTTCCTGTCGGATGACAAAAGAAATGTTCAACGTGCGCCCATACTGGCCCCTAGCTTCAGCTAGGAAATGGCCAGACATTATATCCCCAACTTGTTGGGGCGTAGTAAGTAGATATCAGTATATATAAAAAAGAAGTTCAATTTTGCACATTAAAACAACCCTCATGCACATTAAACGAATCAGCTTTGCACTTTAT
>NZ_VHSY01000021.1:0-31112 GCF_013048625.1 Vibrio sp. 11-4(1)
TGACAACGTACAGATGACTGTTGAGCTAATCGCACCAATCGCAATGGACGAAGGTCTACGTTTCGCGATCCGTGAAGGTGGCCGTACAGTAGGTGCTGGTGTTGTTGCTAAGATCTTCGACTAATTCTTAACGAATTAGCGATGCTTTCGGAAAATCTTGAATTAGATTTGACGAACCAGTAGCAAAAAGGGCATCATTTGATGCCCTTTTTCTGCACTCAACATTATTTTTGCTGTTTTCTTGTTCAGAAGTGGGTTGGGCGCAGAGCAAGATTAAGCAAAGATGCTTAATCTTAAGAAGAGTACGCTGATTTTTTCAGCGATATGGAGTTTGCCCTGCAACAGCGGGGTTGTTGTCGTCTATATTAAGACTTGTAACAGGTTGGTTTTATGAAAGCAAATAATGCTGAAACTCCTGATAGCTCAAACGCAGCAGATACGTTTAAGTGGTTAGCCGCTTTCGTATTGGCAGCTGCCGCTGTTGTGGGTAATTACCTGTATGGTGAAATGTCTGTAGTGGTTCGTGCTGCAGGCGTTGTTGTTCTTATTGCAGCTGCCTTAGGCGTTGCAGCAACAACGACTAAAGGTAAAGCAGCGATCAGTTTTGCAAAAGAATCGCGTATGGAAGTACGTAAAGTTGTTTGGCCTACTCGCCAAGAAACCATGCAAACAACACTGATCGTTTTAGCTGTAAGTATTGTAATGGCTCTAGTGCTATGGGGTATTGACGGAATTATGGTTCGTCTAGTAGCTCTAGCAACTGGGGTATAGAGGGTTTTTATTCATGAGTGAAGCTCCAAAAAAACGCTGGTATGTGGTTCAAGCCTTCTCTGGATTTGAAGGTCGTGTAGCTCAATCTCTGCGCGAGCATATCAAAATGCACGGCATGGAAGAGCTATTCGGTGAAGTACTGGTTCCTACTGAAGAAGTAGTGGAAATGCGCGCGGGTCAGCGTCGCAAATCTGAGCGTAAGTTCTTCCCAGGTTACGTCCTTGTTCAGATGATTATGAACGATGAATCATGGCACCTAGTACGCAGTGTGCCGCGTGTCATGGGCTTCATTGGTGGTACCTCAGACCGTCCGGCACCTATCACGGATAAAGAGGCTGACGCGATTCTTAATCGTCTTGAGAAAGCGAGTGAAGCGCCTCGTCCACGTACAATGTACGAAGCGGGTGAAGTGGTACGTGTTAACGAAGGTCCATTTGCTGACTTCAACGGTACTGTTGAAGAAGTGGATTACGAGAAGAGCCGCCTGAAAGTGTCTGTCTCGATCTTTGGTCGTGCGACACCAGTTGAGCTTGAATTTGGTCAGGTTGAAAAGCTGGACTAAGACTCTTCGTTAAAGAGTATAAAAAATCACCTTTTTAGGGTTGTATAAGGCGCGGATTATGACTATAATTTCGCGCCTTTTTACTTCAAGTGAAGTAAAAAGTTTCTTACACAAACGGGGAGCTGATCCGCGATTAGCGTTTGTACCCAAACTTAGGAATTATCATGGCTAAGAAAGTTGAAGCTTACATCAAGCTACAAGTTGCTGCTGGTATGGCTAACCCTAGTCCACCAGTAGGTCCTGCACTAGGTCAACACGGTGTGAACATCATGGAATTCTGTAAAGCGTTCAACGCAAAAACAGAATCTATTGAGAAAGGTCTACCAACTCCAGTAGTTATCACAGTATACAGCGACCGTTCTTTCACGTTCGTAACTAAGACTCCACCTGCTGCAGTTCTTCTTAAGAAAGCTGCTGGCGTTAAGTCTGGTTCAGGTCGTCCAAACACTGAAAAAGTTGGTACTGTAACTGACGCTCAAATCCAAGAAATCGCAGAAACTAAAGCTGCTGATATGACTGGTGCTGACATCGAAGCGATGAAGCGTTCTATCGCTGGTACTGCTCGTTCAATGGGCCTAGTGGTAGAGGGTTAATAAGATGGCAAAACTAACTAAGCGCATGCGCGTAATCCGCGAAAAAGTTGACGTAACTAAAGAATACGAAATCAACGAAGCTGTTGCTCTTCTTCAAGAACTAGCGACTGCGAAATTCGTTGAGTCTGTAGACGTTGCTGTTAACCTAGGCATTGATGCTCGTAAATCTGACCAGAACGTACGTGGTGCAACTGTACTACCTCACGGTACTGGCCGCGAAATCCGCGTTGCAGTGTTCACTCAAGGTGCTAACGCTGAAGCAGCTAAAGAAGCTGGCGCAGACATCGTAGGTATGGAAGATCTTGCTGAGCAAGTTAAGAAAGGCGAAATGAACTTTGACGTAGTTGTTGCTTCTCCAGATGCAATGCGCGTTGTAGGTCAACTAGGTACTATCCTAGGTCCTCGCGGTCTTATGCCAAACCCTAAAGTTGGTACTGTAACTCCTAACGTTGCTGAAGCAGTTAAAAACGCTAAAGCTGGTCAGGTTCGTTACCGTAACGACAAAAACGGCATCATCCACACTACTATCGGTAAAGCAAACTTCTCTGCTGAGCAGATCAAAGAGAACCTAGAAGCACTTCTAGTTGCTCTGAAGAAAGCTAAGCCATCTTCAGCGAAAGGTACTTTCCTGAAGAAAGTAAGCATCTCTACTACTATGGGTGCTGGTGTTGCTGTTGATCAGGCTAGCCTGAACACTCAAGCATAATTTATTTGCTTAGGCGCAAAATTAGTGTATAATTTTGCGCCTAATATTTGTGGTTGGGGCTGAACTTTGGTTCTTTGAACTGTCTCCTAGTTCGAAATGAATTAAGACCCAGTCTCCGTCCAAGACCGTAGGTGTTTGTGTAAAAGCAAACTTAATTATCCTACGTAGATGGTGCCCGAACTGACAGAAAGCTCTATGTAATATAGTTAACTTTCTTCTGGGGAAGCACCTCAATAGCTCTCACTGTCGTGATGATAGTGAGTGGTGTAACGACAACCAGGAGTAAATCCAAGATGGCTTTAAACCTTCAAGACAAAAAAGCAATTGTTGCTGAAGTCAACGAAGCTGCCAGTGGTGCACTTTCTGCAGTTGTAGCTGATTCTCGTGGCGTTCAAGTTGGCGCGATGACTTCTCTACGTAAACAAGCTCGTGAAGCTGGCGTTTACATGAGAGTTGTTCGTAACACTCTTGCTCGTCGTGCGGTTGAAGGTACTGAGTACGAGTGTCTAACTGACACTTTCACTGGTCCTACACTAATCGCATTCTCTAATGAGCACCCAGGTGCTGCAGCGCGTCTTTTCAAAGACTTCGCTAAAGAGAACAAAGATTTCGAGATCAAAGCTGCTGCTTATGAAGGCGCTTTAACTGACGCTGAAGTACTAGCAACACTACCAACTTACGACGAAGCAATTGCACGCCTAATGATGTGCATGAAAGAAGCTTCGGCTGGCAAGCTGGCGCGTACTATCGCAGCTATCCGCGATCAAAAACAAGAAGCAGCGGCATAAGCCTTGCTTTTTACTGGTTGCTTAATAAACTTATTGTTGACTTAAAAGAGAATTGTTATGTCTATTACTAACGAGCAAATCCTAGACGCAGTTGCAGAAATGTCTGTAATGCAAGTTGTTGAACTAATCGAAGCAATGGAAGAGAAATTCGGTGTTTCTGCTGCTGCTGCTGTTGTAGCTGGCGGCGCTGCTGGCGGCGAAGCTGCTGCTGAGCAAACTGAATTCGACGTAATCCTAGAAGCTGCTGGCGGTAACAAAGTTGCTGTAATCAAAGCAGTACGTGGCGCAACTGGCCTAGGTCTTAAAGAAGCTAAAGCTCTTGTAGACGGCGCTCCAGCACCTCTTAAAGAAGGTGTTGAGAAAGCAGAAGCTGAAGCTCTTAAAGCTCAGCTAGAAGAAGCTGGTGCAACTGTTGCTGTTAAGTAATTATTGCATAGTTTCTTAGCCTAACGGCTAATTGGCTGGTGGTTTTTTAACCACCGGCCTTTTTGCGCTGTAGGGTATAGGCGAATTTTCCCGCTGTTTAAGCGCCTGATATCCATGCAAAAAACATTTCATTCTTACGAAATGAAATGTCACTACAGTAAACAGCTATATTAGTCACTGTCCCTTACCCCCCTTAAGTAACTAGGAGCGGGCGGACAGTTTGGGTCACTTATCAGCGAGCTGAGGAACCCCATGGTTTACTCTTATACCGAGAAAAAGCGCATCCGTAAGGACTTTGGTACTCGTCCACAAGTTTTGGACATTCCATACCTGCTATCGATCCAGCTCGATTCGTTCGACAAATTCATCGAACAGGATCCTGAAGGTCAATACGGTCTTGAAGCCGCTTTCCGTTCTGTATTCCCGATTCAGAGCTACAACGGCAATTCTGAGCTGCAATACGTTAGCTACCGTCTTGGTGAGCCAGTTTTTGACGTTAAAGAATGTCAAATCCGCGGTGTAACTTACTCAAAGCCACTACGTGTAAAACTACGCCTAGTTATCTTTGATAAAGACGCGCCAGCAGGTACTGTAAAAGACATTAAAGAACAAGAAGTCTACATGGGTGAAATTCCACTCATGACAGACAATGGTACCTTCGTAATTAACGGTACCGAGAGGGTTATCGTATCCCAGCTGCACCGAAGCCCAGGCGTGTTCTTCGACAGCGATAAGGGTAAGACCCACTCTTCAGGTAAAGTTTTATACAACGCACGTGTTATTCCTTACCGTGGTTCATGGCTTGATTTCGAGTTTGATCCTAAGGATAACTTGTACGTTCGTATCGACCGCCGTCGTAAGCTACCAGCATCGATCATCCTTCGTGCATTAGGTAAGTCGACAGAAGAAATCCTAGATCTCTTCTTCGAGAAAGTGAACTTCGAAGTGAAAGACCAAACTCTATTGATGGAGTTGGTTCCAGATCGTCTACGTGGTGAAACTGCGTCGTTCGACATCGAAGCGAATGGTAAAGTTTACGTTGAGCAAGGTCGTCGCGTAACAGCTCGTCATATCCGCCAACTAGAAAAAGATGGTGTTGATCACATCGAAGTACCAGTTGAGTACATCGTAGGTAAAGTTGCATCAAAAGATTACATCAATGAAGCAACTGGCGAGATCATTGTTAACGCTAACCAGGAAATCAGCCTGGAAGCACTAGCGAACCTATCTCAGGCTGGCCACAAAGCGCTAGAAGTTCTATTTACGAACGATCTAGACCACGGTCCATTCATGTCAGAAACACTACGTATCGACAGCACGGTTGATCGTATTTCTGCATTGGTAGAAATCTACCGCATGATGCGCCCTGGTGAGCCGCCAACAAAAGAAGCTGCAGAAGCTCTATTCGAAAGCCTATTCTTCTCTGAAGAGCGTTACGATCTATCGACTGTTGGTCGTATGAAGTTCAACAGCTCTATCGGCCGTGAAGATGCTCAAGAGCAAGGCACACTTGATGAAACTGATATCATCGAAGTGATGAAGAAGCTGATCGCGATCCGTAACGGTAAGGGCGAAGTGGACGATATCGACCACCTAGGCAACCGTCGTATCCGTTCTGTAGGCGAAATGGCTGAGAACCAGTTCCGTGTAGGTCTAGTACGTGTTGAGCGTGCAGTTAAAGAGCGTCTAAGCCTAGGCGATCTTGACGCAATCATGCCTCAAGACTTGATCAACGCGAAGCCAATTTCTGCGGCAGTTAAAGAGTTCTTTGGCTCTTCACAGCTTTCACAGTTCATGGACCAAAACAACCCGCTATCAGAAGTAACGCACAAGCGTCGTATTTCTGCATTGGGTCCTGGCGGTCTAACTCGTGAACGTGCTGGCTTCGAAGTACGTGACGTACACGTAACGCACTACGGTCGTCTATGTCCTATCGAAACGCCTGAAGGTCCAAACATCGGTCTGATCAACTCTCTATCTGCGTTTGCGCGTTGTAACGAGTACGGTTTCCTAGAGACACCATACCGTCGCGTTGTAGATGGCGTAGTAACAGACGAAGTAGATTACCTATCTGCAATCGAAGAAGGCCAATTCGTTATCGCACAGGCGAACGCTAAGCTAAACGAAGATGGTACTTTTGCAGATGAGCTGATCACAGCTCGTCAGAAAGGTGAATCTGGTCTACACCCTCGTGAGCACGCTCAGTACATGGACGTTGCGACAAACCAGGTTGTATCTATCGCTGCATCGCTTATCCCGTTCCTAGAACACGATGATGCGAACCGTGCATTGATGGGTGCGAACATGCAACGTCAGGCAGTTCCGACACTGAAAGCGGACAAACCGCTTGTTGGTACTGGTATTGAACGTAACGTAGCCGTTGACTCAGGTGTAACTGCAGTTGCGAAACGTGGTGGTGTAATCCAGTCAGTAGATGCTTCTCGTATCGTTGTTAAAGTTAACGAAGAAGAGCTAGTACCAGGTGAAGCTGGTATCGACATCTACAACCTGACTAAATACACACGCTCTAACCAGAACACATGTATTAACCAGCGCCCATGTGTGATGCCAGGTGAGCCTGTATCACGCGGTGACGTTCTTGCTGATGGTCCTTCAACAGACCTTGGTGAACTAGCGCTTGGTCAAAACATGCGTATCGCGTTCATGCCTTGGAACGGTTACAACTTCGAAGACTCGATCTTAGTATCTGAGCGCGTAGTTCAAGAAGACCGCTTCACGACAATCCACATTCAAGAACTTACTTGTGTGGCGCGTGATACTAAGCTGGGATCTGAAGAGATCACAGCTGATATTCCAAACGTAGGTGAATCTGCTCTGTCTAAACTAGACGAGTCAGGTATCGTTTACATCGGTGCTGAAGTTAAGGGTGGCGACATCCTAGTTGGTAAAGTAACACCTAAGGGTGAAACTCAGCTAACGCCTGAAGAGAAGCTACTACGTGCTATCTTCGGTGAAAAAGCATCTGATGTTAAAGATACTTCACTACGTGTACCTAACTCTGTATCAGGTACGATCATCGACGTTCAAGTCTTCACTCGCGATGGCGTAGAGAAAGACAAGCGTGCGCTTGAAATCGAACAGATGCAGCTTAAAGAAGCGAAGAAAGACCTAACTGAAGAATTCCAGATTCTTGAGGGCGGCCTTCTAAACCGTGTTAAAGCTGTATTGATTGAAGGCGGTTACTCTGAAGCGAAACTAGACACGACTGATCGTAAGAAGTGGCTAGAGCTAACGCTAGAAGATGACGCACTACAAACTCAGCTTGAGCAACTTGCTGAGCAGTGGGACGAGCTAAAAGCTGACTTCGATAAGAAGTTCGAAACTAAGCGTCGTAAGATCACTCAAGGTGATGATTTAGCACCTGGCGTACTCAAGATCGTTAAGGTTTACCTAGCGGTTAAACGTCGCATTCAGCCTGGTGATAAGATGGCGGGTCGTCACGGTAACAAGGGTGTAATCTCTAAGATCAACCCTGTTGAAGACATGCCATACGATGAAAAAGGTCAGCCTGTAGACATCGTACTTAACCCACTGGGTGTACCTTCGCGTATGAACATCGGTCAGATCCTAGAAGTACACTTAGGTCTGGCAGCGAAAGGTATCGGTGACAAGATCAACCAGATGGTTAAAGAGCAGCAAGAACTAGCGAAATTCCGCGAGTTCCTACAAAAAGTTTACGACCTAGGCGACACTCGCCAGAAAGTAGATATTGCTTCTCTATCTGATGATGAAGTACGTACTCTGATCAAGAACTTGCGTGGCGGTCTACCAATCGCGACTCCTGTATTTGATGGCGCTCCAGAAGAGTCAATCAAAGCACTTCTTGAGCTAGCCGATCTACCAACATCAGGTCAGTTAACACTGTTTGATGGTCGCACAGGTGATGCGTTTGAGCGTCCTGTAACTGTTGGTTACATGTACATGCTGAAACTGAACCACCTTGTTGATGACAAGATGCACGCTCGTTCAACTGGTTCGTACAGCCTAGTAACTCAGCAGCCACTAGGTGGTAAAGCTCAGTTCGGTGGTCAGCGTTTCGGTGAGATGGAAGTATGGGCACTAGAAGCATACGGTGCTGCGTACACGCTACAAGAAATGCTAACGGTTAAGTCGGATGACGTTAACGGCCGTACTAAGATGTACAAAAACATCGTAGACGGTAACCACAGCATGGAACCTGGCATGCCAGAATCGTTCAACGTACTGTTGAAAGAGATCCGCTCGCTAGGTATCAACATCGAGCTAGAAGACGAAGAGTAATCCTTTCTCTCTTGATGAAAGTCGAGAGAATCAAAGCGATTATTTGGAAGAAGGTGCTCACTTTAGCTAGTGAGCTCCTTTTAACTCCTTACAGGAGCTGATTGTGAAAGACTTATTAAACTTTCTAAAAGCACAGCATAAGACCGAAGAATTTGATGCAATCAAAATCGGTCTATCTTCACCAGACATGATCCGTTCATGGTCTTTCGGTGAAGTTAAAAAACCTGAAACGATCAACTATCGTACGTTCAAACCTGAACGCGATGGTCTGTTCTGTGCGCGTATCTTTGGTCCAGTTAAAGACTACGAATGTCTTTGTGGTAAGTACAAGCGCCTGAAGCACCGTGGTGTTATCTGTGAGAAGTGTGGTGTAGAAGTTACACAAACTAAAGTTCGTCGTGACCGTATGGGCCACATTGAACTGGCTTCACCAGTAGCTCACATCTGGTTCCTAAAATCGCTACCGTCTCGTATCGGTCTACTGATGGATATCCCTCTACGTGATATCGAACGTGTTCTGTACTTCGAAATGTACGTAGTAACAGAGCCTGGTATGACTGATCTAGAAAAAGGTCAGATGCTTACTGAAGAAGAGTATCTAGATCGTCTAGAAGAGTGGGGCGACGAGTTCACTGCTAAGATGGGTGCGGAAGCTATCAAGGACCTACTAGGTTCTATGGATATGCACGCTGAAGCAGAACAAATGCGTGAAGAGTTAGAGACAACAAACTCTGAAACTAAGCGTAAGAAAGTAACTAAGCGTCTTAAGCTGGTAGAAGCGTTCATCGCATCGGGTAACAACCCAGAGTGGATGATCCTAACAGTACTTCCAGTACTTCCGCCAGATCTACGTCCTCTAGTACCTCTAGATGGCGGTCGCTTTGCGACTTCTGATCTTAACGATCTATACCGTCGTGTGATCAACCGTAACAACCGTTTGAAGCGTCTTCTAGAGCTAGCTGCTCCGGACATCATCGTACGTAACGAAAAACGTATGCTGCAAGAGTCTGTTGATGCGCTACTAGATAACGGTCGTCGTGGTCGTGCGATCACAGGTTCTAACAAGCGTCCTCTGAAATCTCTTGCTGATATGATCAAGGGTAAACAAGGTCGTTTCCGTCAGAACCTTCTAGGTAAACGTGTAGACTACTCTGGCCGTTCTGTAATCACAGTAGGTCCATACCTTCGTCTACACCAGTGTGGTCTTCCTAAGAAGATGGCACTTGAGCTATTCAAACCATTCATCTACAGCAAGCTAGAGACTCGTGGTCTTGCGACTACAATCAAAGCTGCTAAGAAAATGGTAGAGCGTGAAGAAGCGGTCGTTTGGGATATCCTAGACGAAGTAATCCGTGAACACCCAGTACTATTGAACCGTGCACCGACACTTCACCGTCTCGGTATCCAGGCGTTCGAACCAGTACTAATCGAAGGTAAAGCGATTCAGCTACACCCACTTGTATGTGCGGCGTACAACGCGGACTTCGATGGTGACCAAATGGCGGTTCACGTACCTCTAACTCTAGAGGCACAGCTTGAAGCTCGTACTCTGATGATGTCGACAAACAACATTCTGTCGCCAGCGTCAGGTGATCCGATCATCGTACCTTCTCAGGACGTTGTATTGGGTCTGTACTACATGACTCGTGAAAAGATCAACGTGAAAGGTGAAGGCATGTACCTTTCTGGCCCAGAAGAGGCTGAGAAAGCATACCGCACTAAACAAGCTGAGCTTCACGCACGCGTTAAAGTACGTATTACAGAAACCGTTGTAGACGAAGACGGCAACAGCACTACAGAAACCAAGATGGTAGACACCACTGTTGGTCGTGCAATGCTATGGCAAATCGTGCCAGCTGGTCTACCGTACAGCATCGTTAACCAAAAGCTAGGTAAGAAGCAAATCTCTAACCTACTTAACGAGGCGTACCGTAAACTAGGTCTGAAAGACACTGTAATCTTCGCTGACCAAATCATGTACACCGGTTTCGCATACGCGGCACTTTCTGGTGTATCTGTTGGTATCGACGATATGGTTGTACCAGCAGCTAAGTACACTGAAATCGCAGAAGCGGAAGAAGAAGTACGTGAAATCCAGGAACAGTACCAATCAGGTCTTGTTACTGCGGGCGAACGCTACAACAAAGTTATCGATATCTGGGCATCGACCAACGACCGTGTTGCGAAAGCAATGATGGAAAACCTTTCATCTGAAACGGTAGTTAACCGTGACGGTGAAGAGGAACAGCAAGAGTCATTCAACAGCATCTACATGATGGCGGACTCGGGCGCTCGTGGTTCTGCAGCACAGATTCGTCAGCTTGCGGGTATGCGTGGTCTGATGGCGCGTCCAGATGGTTCAATCATCGAAACGCCGATCACAGCGAACTTTAAAGAAGGTCTAAACGTACTTCAGTACTTTATCTCAACGCACGGTGCTCGTAAGGGTCTTGCGGATACGGCACTGAAAACAGCGAACTCGGGTTATCTAACTCGTCGTCTAGTAGACGTTGCTCAAGACGTTGTTGTAACTGAACATGACTGTGGAACTCACGAGGGTGTTGACATGATGCCTCACATCGAGGGTGGTGATGTTAAAGTTGCACTTTCTGAGCTTGCTCTTGGTCGTGTTGTTGCTGAAGACGTACTAAAACCTGGCACTGAAGACGTTCTTATTCCACGTAACACCTTGATCGATGAGAAGTGGTGTCAAATCATGGAAGAGAACTCAGTAGACAGCATGAAAGTGCGCTCTGTAGTAACGTGTGATTCTGACTTCGGTTGTTGTGCACAGTGTTACGGTCGTGACCTAGCACGTGGCCACCTAGTGAACCAAGGTGAAGCAGTAGGTGTTATCGCTGCTCAGTCTATCGGTGAACCAGGTACACAGCTTACCATGCGTACGTTCCACATCGGTGGTGCAGCATCGACAGCAGCGGCAGAGAACAGTGTTCAAGTTAAGAACAACGGTTCTATCAAGCTACACAACGCTAAATCTGTATTGGCTGATGACGGTAAGATCGTTATCACTTCTCGTGCGACAGAATTAACTATCATTGATGAGTTTGGTCGTACGAAAGAGAAACACAAACTGCCTTACGGTACGCTACTAAGCAAAGGCGATGGCGATACAGTTCAAGCTGGCGAAACAGTTGCAAACTGGGAAGCGCACACACTACCTATCATTACTGAGGTAGCAGGTCGCATCCAGTTCGTAGACATGATCGACGGCGTAACAGTATCTCGTCAAACTGATGACCTAACTGGTCTATCTTCAAGCGAAGTAACTGACCCAGCAGCTCGCCCTTCAGCAGGTAAAGATATGCGTCCAGCTATCAAACTTGTTGACGAGCAAGGTAACGATGTAATGATCCCTGGTACTGATATGCCAGCTCACTACTTCCTACCTGGTAAAGCGATTGTGAACATCGAAGATGGCGCAGCAGTAGGTGTTGGTGCGACACTAGCACGTATTCCTCAGAAGTCTGGCGGTAACAAAGATATCACCGGTGGTCTTCCACGAGTTGCTGACCTATTTGAAGCACGTAAGCCGAAAGAGCCTGCAATCCTTGCTGAGCACACAGGTACTGTGAGCTTCGGTAAAGAGACGAAAGGTAAACGTCGCTTAGTGATCACACGTGAAAGCGGTGAAGCTTACGAAGAGATGATTCCTAAGCATCGTCAGTTGAACGTATTCGAAGGTGAAAAAGTTGAACGTGGTGACGTGATCGCAGATGGTCCAGAGTCTCCACACGACATCCTACGTCTACGTGGCGTACACGCGGTAACTCAGTACATTGCTAACGAAGTACAGGAAGTTTACCGTCTACAAGGCGTTAAGATTAACGATAAGCACATTGAAACTATCGTTCGTCAGATGCTACGTAAGTGTACTATTACTCACTCTGGTGACTCTGAGTTCCTACCTGGTGAGCAGATTGAGTACTCACAAGTTAAGATTGCTAACCGTAACCTAGAAGCTGAAGGCAAAGAGCCTGCACGTTTCGAACGTGAACTACTAGGTATCACTAAAGCATCTCTAGCGACTGAGTCGTTCATCTCTGCGGCATCGTTCCAGGAGACAACTCGCGTACTAACAGAAGCAGCAGTTTCTGGTAAGCGTGACGACCTACGTGGTCTGAAAGAGAACGTAATTGTTGGTCGTCTGATCCCAGCTGGTACTGGTTTCGCATACCACCAAGAGCGTCAAGCTAAACGTTCTGAAGCGCAAGATGGTCCTTCTGCTGAGCAAGCAACGGACAACCTAGCGGCACTTCTAAACGCTGGTTTCTCTTCTGAAGAGTAAGCCATTTAACGAGTAATCGTTAGAAGCTTAAGAAAAAAGGCACCTTCGGGTGCCTTTTTAGTTTTTATCCTGCCTTTTTCTTCGAGAGGGTTCTTATAGAAGGTAATACTGGTAAGGCTAGAAACAAAAAAGACCGACGATGATCGTCAGTCTTTTCTATCCTTCAGTCTCTGAATGTTCGCAAACACTAAGCCCCTGGGGGCATAGACAGACTTTCTGCGATCTGCTGTATCAGATAGTCCTCGACTTCAAATCGAGTCTCAAGAATTTCGCCAATGAGACACATATCAGAATCGAAATCATCTAATTCATCATCTTCAGTAACTTCTGAGTACTTATCGTTAAAGTTCAATAGCGGTTCAGTTGTCAGGACTATTTGGCCATAAGTTTGATTGATCTCATTGGTCACGACAAAGCCAGTTGCTTTCCAGCGATCCATAACCATGTCATAGATTTTAAAATGGCCCTCGGAGATGTAATCAACGAGATGCTGACAGAAATCCTGCAATTCGGAAGGAGATGGGAGTTCAATAACATTGGTTTTCGAACAAGGTTGCAGTGCTGCAAGCTTACAATATTCAACAATCAGGGATTGTCGTGTCTCTAACCAGTGATCAATGACATCACTTGAGCCACCCCACTGGTCTTGTGTTTGTTTGAATTTTTTTAGCATGACCATGCCCTCATGATCTGATCGCCTGTTGGCGAACGTATCCTTTGCAAAGCAAAGTTAGTAAAGTTATTACAAACTCTTGTCCTTACTAGAATTTAGAGTGCGAATTTACTTAACGACAAACTCTAGTATGAAATTAGATTGCCAGTAAAATGAACGAACTTCAAGCAAAGGGATGGTGTAATGTTAAGAAAAGGTGATGTTAACCGCGCGATAAATGCATACTGGTGTGTTGTTGCAGGAAGTGAAATTTGGCTGGTGGATGGTGCTGTGCCTTTCGGGTCTGCAGAGCAGTTATCACTGCCTGAAGTGAGTGCAAGGCCCATTGGTGAGTATTCAGGTTCGCCCGTCATGTGGCTTAATTTGTCTGATCTGGAGCATGATCTACCATTAGTCTCACTACGCGACTGCCTGCATTTTCCTGAGCCATTATTTATGCTGTTAAGTAAAGCGGTCCAGTATGGGCACATGACGCAAAGTCTGCGTTTTTGCCCACAGTGCGGTGGAAGAAACTTTCTTAATAATAACCAGTTAGCTATGCAGTGTGGCGAATGCCGTACTCTCCATTATCCTCGAATATTTCCATGTATTATCGTTGCTGTGCGTAAAGAGAATCAGATCTTATTGGCTCAACATCCAAGGCATCGAAATGGTATGTATACCGTTATTGCCGGCTTCTTAGAAGTTGGTGAGACATTAGAAGAGTGTGTGGCTCGAGAAATTCATGAAGAAACAGGAATTCTCGTTAAAAATATTCGTTACTTTGGCAGCCAGCCTTGGGCTTTCCCATCGAGTATGATGATGGGGTTTTTAGCTGACTATGAATCGGGAGAGTTAAGTCCAGACTACACTGAGCTGTCTGATGCACAATGGTTTGGTATTGACGAGATGCCGCCTGTTGCGCCTAAAGGAACGATTGCAAGAGTGCTTATCGAACAAACGCTACAAGATATTGATTCTAATTATCTGATAAATAGATAAAAAAAACCCTCCGAGAGGGAGGGGGTAAGTAAGATGTCGTTATGAGATGCTGAGTACTGGGTACTCAGTTTATAATTGTAGTTTTCGCTAGCGAACAAATTTTTAACACTGATACCGATTGGGTGCAAATTAAGCATTGATTTAAAAGTTAATAACTTGATCCAGGTTGCAAAGCACACAGCTATTGGACTTAAATCAGTGATAGAATACCCCCTTTCACAGAAAGCCTAACAGTTGGAATTACGGAATGACTGAATTAAAAAATGATCGTTATCTGCGTGCGCTTTTAAAAGAGCCGGTAGATTACACGCCAGTATGGATGATGCGCCAGGCAGGTCGTTACCTACCAGAATACAAAGCGACTCGTGCAGAAGCGGGTGATTTCATGTCTTTGTGTCGAAATGCAGAATTAGCATCCGAAGTGACACTTCAACCATTACGCCGTTTTCCTCTTGATGCTGCGATCTTATTCTCGGACATCTTAACGATTCCAGATGCCATGGGGCTTGGTTTGCGTTTTGCTGCGGGTGAAGGACCTGTTTTTGATAACCCAATTACATGCAAAGCTGACGTGGAAAAAATTGGTTTGCCAGATCCAGAAGGTGAACTGCAATATGTAATGAATGCAGTACGTCAGATCCGTAAAGACCTTAAGGGTGAAGTGCCGTTAATTGGCTTCTCTGGTAGTCCGTGGACTCTTGCTACGTACATGATCGAAGGTGGCAGTTCTAAAGCCTTCACCAAGATCAAGAAAATGATGTACGCGGAACCACAAACTCTGCACTTACTTCTAGATAAGCTGGCAGACAGCGTTATCGAGTACCTAAACGCGCAAATTAAAGCAGGCGCGCAGTCGGTAATGGTATTTGACACATGGGGTGGCGTACTGACGCCTCGTGACTACAATCTGTTCTCGCTACAATACATGCACAAGATCGTTGATGGTCTGATTCGTGAAAACGATGGTCGTCGTGTACCAGTAACATTATTCACTAAGAATGGCGGCATGTGGCTTGAGCAAATCGCAGCAACGGGCTGTGATGCGGTTGGTCTAGACTGGACAATCAACATTGCAGACGCGAAAGCACGTATCGGTGATAAAGTGGCGCTGCAAGGTAACATGGACCCATCCATGCTTTACGCTTCGCCAGAGCGCATCCGTGAAGAAGTCGCGGATATCCTAGAAGGCTTTGGTGATACGGGTACTGGTCATGTGTTCAACCTAGGCCATGGTATCCACTTGGATGTACCGCCAGAAAACGCGGGCGTGTTTGTAGAAGCAGTACACGAGCTATCTAAGCCATACCACAAGTAAGTTAGATTTTTTGAAATCCAATACCGGCCTTCAGTGCCGGTATTTTTTTACCTAAAATTCAGTTTTTATCTGAAACTCAAGGCTGTACAGCTCTAGTAGTATTTGGCCTACTATGATCTAATTACTATTTAAACTGTACGTATGTTATTTAATCTTTTTATAAACAATAACTTAGTTGATTGGTGTTTGTACGCCAATTTTCTTGTACAGATAAGCAAGCAATTAGATCATAGGTAACCTAAAGCATCGAGTGAACGCGTTTTTTAAGGTATGGCACGACGTCAGATTCAAACCAAGGATTCTTCTTTAACCACAATGTATTGCGTGGAGATGGGTGAGGGAGCGGGATAAAGTCCGGTTCCCAATCTTGCCATTGCTGAACGGTTTGCGTGAGCGTCTTTGGTTTGTTGGTGAGATAGTACTGCTGCGAGTACTGACCAATTAGTAGAGTGAGCTCTATATTGGGCAGCTGCTCAAGAATCTTTTTATGCCAAGTGGGCGCACATTCTTTACGAGGCGGTAAATCACCAGAGTTCCCTTTGCCTGGATAACAGAATCCCATTGGGACAATGGTAATTTTATTTGGGTCGTAGAAAACGTCTTTGTCGATATCGAGCCATTGGCGTAATCGATCACCACTTGGGTCATTCCAAGGTATCGAGGTTTTGTGTACACGTGTGCCAGGGGCCTGACCGATGATTAGGATGCGTGCCCCTTTTGCGGCTTGTACGACAGGGTTTGCGCCCAAAGGTAAATTATCCGCGCATATCTGGCAGGCCCTCACTTGTTGCAATAGCTCGTCTAACGACATTCTCAGTAACCCTTTTCGAAATCCACTTGATAATTTAATGAAAACCCATCGCGCCAGCGTAGATAGTTGTCAGCAAAAATCTCGATGACTTGCTCGGGAAAGCTCAGCGCAGCAATGTGTGGAGTGATGGTGACTTGCGGTAGTTTCCAAAACGGATGCTCTACCGATAACGGTTCTTGCTCAAACACATCTAAGAAGGCGTGTTCTACCCAACGGTTTTTCAGAGCGAAGAGCAACCCTGTCTCATCCAGTACGTCGCCACGACCTACGTTAAATAATAACGCCTGATTTAGTTGGCTGAGCGTTTGACGATTAAGTAACTGTCGCGTCTCAGGTGTACTTGGTAGAGTATTCACAACGATGTCGGCTTGCTCAAATGCCTTACTTAGTTCATTGATATGAAAGGTCTGATGAAACTCGCCGCCTGAAGTCGGGATACCTGTGCGGTTAATACCGATAGTTTTTATCCCCATTGCTTTAGCGGCGTTGCCCAGATAGCCCCCAATGCTACCGGTACCAAGAATTACCATGGTTTTACTTTGTAATGACGTGTATAGGTGAGGCTGCCATTGTTTGTTTTGTTGTTGCTGGTGGTATCGGGCAAAGTGGCGGTAATGGGCAATACTGTAACCCAAAACATATTCAGCAATCAGTGGACCAAAGATGCCTCGAACGTTAGTTAGAGTATAGTCCTGACGAAGGCTAGGGGATGTTAAGGCGTTGACACCAGCAAACGTGGATTGCACCCACCCAAGCTGTGAAAACTCGTCTAATCTATTGGATAGTAATGGCGGATCGGCAAGAACTATTTGAGCTTCCTCTGGCTTATCAGTGATGCTCAGATCTGGTAGCTTTCTCTCCGTCAATAACGTTTCGTAGGTGTCACGATGCTCTGAGAGCAGGGAAATCTGATTTGAATGCGGCATTAACTTTTTTCCCTGTGATGAATCAAGTACACTTTCGCTGTTTTTTTCTTCAATGATTGAGTGACTATGCTTAAGAATCCTCTTCAGGTTCGTTTAGAAAAACTAGAACCTTGGCAACAAATTACCTTTATGGCGTGTCTATGTGAACGCATGTATCCAAACTATGCGATGTTTTGTGAGAACACAGAATTTGCTGATCCGCGTGCGTACCGAGCGATTCTTGATAGTGTATGGGAAATTTTGACAGTTAAGAACGCGAAAATTAACTTCGAACGTCAATTAGAGAAGTTAGAAGAGTTGTTCCCAAGTGCGGATGAGTTCGATTTTTACGGCGTTTACCCAGCGATGGACGCGTGTCAGGGTTTGTCTACGTTACTGCATGGTCTATTGGACCGCGACTACCTTTTCGATTCAATGCTTAAAGTGAGCCAACAGTCGGTACAAACCGTTGCTGATCTAGAGCAAGCGCAAGGTGCAGAGCCAATCACCAACGACAATCAGAAAGAAAATGAAGCCGTATGTGAAGAATGGGACGTGCAGTGGGCTATTTTCCGTCCACTGCGTGAAGCGGTAGAGCGTGACATCAGCTTGATTAAAGATTTACGTGAAGAGTTACGTGAAGAAGGCGTGAGCAACATCGGTATCGCACTTTAATCGTTGAATAGATAGAAAAAAGGCATCCTAAATGGATGCCTTTTTGTTTGCGGCGTTTGAGCGGTTATGCCCAATGCTGATTACGATTCTTTAGAGTCTGGTTTTGTCACTTCTTGAGTTTCTGGCTCCTTGTGATGCTTCTCCAGTTCTTCCTCTTCTTCATCATCATCGCGGCTTTCGATTACGCCGTGCATCTCTTTCCAACTTTCCCAGCGTTGGTAAGCCAGCTCTTGCATGTCGGTACTTTTATCCGCTTCATCGATGATTTCTTCACCCACGAGGTGTTCAAAGATATCCTCCAACGTCACCAAGCCTTGCACAGTACCGTATTCGTCAACGACAAGTGCCAGCTGTAGGCGATGAGTCATCATCTGGTCAAACACTTTCGGTAAAGTCGTGTTGTTTAGCACCACTTGAATCGGGCGCATGATTGCTCCCAGTTGTTTCTGTCCACAACCTGATTGTTGCAGTTTGAACAACTCAAGGCGGTGCACAAAACCAATGATGTTGTCTTTCTGCTCGCTATAAACCAATGGGCGTGAGAAAGGCGTATCCTTGTGTTTTTCTAGGAACTTATTGATGGTCATCGTGGCATCGATACGGAATACCACAGGACGTGGCGTCATAACCTGCGTTACAGGTACATCTTGGATGCCCAGCAGGTTGCTTAAGATTTTTGATTCACCCTCGGCAAATTCACCGCTTTCACGTGCCAGAATCGCCATTGCCGACAGTTCATCACGCATCTTGGGTGCTTCGTGGTTACGAGCAAGACGCTTGGTGATTTGCTCTGAAAACCATACGAATGGCGTTAGCGCCCATACCATCCAGCGTAATGCGACTGCCGCGGTTGGCGCCAATTGACGCCAGTAAGTTGCGCCAATTGTTTTCGGTACGATTTCTGAAAGCACCAAGATCGCCAGTGTGAGCACTGCCGAAAAGATACCTAACGCTTCGCTACCAAATACCACCGCAGCTTGTGCACCAGCAGTGGCCGCGCCGATGGTATGAGCGATGGTATTTAGAGTCAGAATGGATGCCAATGGTCGGTCGATATCTGATTTTAGCTTAGCCAGTTGCCCAGCTGCGGGATGCCCCTGTTGATTGAGCTGCGCAATGTAGCTCGGACTGATACTCAGCAGTACCGCCTCCAGCACCGAACAGATAAACGAAATGCCGATTGCAATAGAGATATAAATGGATAACAGCAGCATAGTTGCCCTTGAATGTAGTTTGATAGTGGTTATTTGCAGCTATTATAACCGCAAAAGTGCCTTATAAATTGGTCCAAATACCTTGGAAAGCAAGGGTTTTCAGGGGGTATGTGGTAACAAATTGTGAGTTATTACTCATATTATGGCTAAAAGTACGTCAGAAAATCGAAAGATCGCTTACAAACCTTTGCCAGATGGGGCATTTATGTTTTAGAGTGAGACGAATTCGATAACCTATGAGAAGGGAAACCTAATGAACAAGACCCAATTAATCGACTTTATCGCAGAGAAAGCAGACCTATCAAAAGCACAAGCAAAAGCTGCTCTTGAAGCGACTCTTGATGGTGTAACTGGTGCACTTAAAGAGGGTGACCAAGTTCAACTAATTGGTTTTGGTACATTCAAAGTAAACCACCGCGCTGCACGTACTGGTCGTAACCCTAAGACTGGTGACGAGATTCAAATCGCAGCAGCTAACGTACCTGCATTCGTAGCAGGTAAAGCGCTGAAAGAATCAGTAAACTAAGTTAGAATGCACCGAGGTATCCTGCCTCGGTGCAACTTCATGAAAAAACATCTACTCGCTTCACTTCTCTTATCTAGCTTTACCCTTTTTGGCTGTTCGTCGGTTGAAACTCCTAATTTAGAACAATTCACTCACTTCTCTGGCGGCAAAGTTGCTGGAGACGCAAGTAGCTTGTACTGGATGACCGAGAAACTCACTCGCGTGAGTACGGCGGCTGATTACGTGACTATGGGGGATAATGGCTGGTTTCAAAGTGACTACCGTTGGGATGAAGGTGAGCTTCGAGAGTTGATTCGAAAAGGTGAGCAAGTTGATACCAAGCAAGAGTTGGTGCCTTTTCAAATCCACATCCGTTTTAATAAAGATGGCGAAGCGGTTTACCAACAATATCGCGTTAATCGTAAAGTCTTACCACTTCAGCATGAACAATTAGAACGTTACAAGACAGAAGCGAATGATGTAGTGGCGTCGGTTAAGGCGCAGTCTCGTAACAGTCAGAGCCTCATTCAAGGTTATTGGAATGGCCAATCGTTTGAAACCTGCAAAGGTAAAGCGTTCTCGACACTCGAGTTTAATCAAACGTTGCCAAAATTTATTATCGATCGTCTCTCATCTGTAGACAGTTACGTCGCTTATGTCGGCAAGCAGTCACGAACTAAAGCAACGGTTGATGAACTGTTGATGCTCAATAATGATGACTTTGATTGTGTACCACGACCAGCATTACTCGCTGAGTAAGCTTGGTGAGACTTACTAACTGACAGAGTAATAAAAAAGGCGCTGAATGCGCCTTTTGTTTTTTAGCCAACTTAAGTTGTTTTTATTTTTCTTGCTCACGTGCAATCGCACGGTAGCCGATGTCACTGCGATGGAACATGCCGTCCCAACTGATCTGTTTTGCAAGCTCGTAAGCACGTTGCTGCGCTTCTGATACGCTATTGCCAAGTGCGGTTGCACAAAGAACACGACCGCCGTTTGTTACGATGTTGCCATCTTTATTGTCTGTACCCGCGTGGAAGACTTTCTCGCCTTCAATTTCAACTTGTGGCAGACCAGAGATCACATCGCCTTTGTTGTACGCTGCTGGGTAACCACCGGCTGCGAGTACGATACCAATCGATGCGCGCGGATCCCATTTAGATTCCACTTGATCAAGCTTCTCGTCGATTGCAGCTAAGCATAGATCAACCAGATCTGACTCCATGCGCATCATGATTGGTTGTGTCTCTGGATCACCGAAGCGGCAGTTGTACTCGATCACTTTAGGCGTACCATCTTTGTCGATCATCAGACCCGCGTATAGGAAACCTGTGTATGGGTTACCTTCAGACGCCATGCCACGTATCGTTGGGTAAATGACTTCTTCCATGATGCGGTTGTGAATTTCTGGTGTTACCACAGGAGCTGGCGAGTACGCGCCCATGCCACCAGTGTTAGGGCCCGTATCTTTGTCGCCTACGCGTTTGTGGTCTTGGCTGGTGGCCATTGGCAGAACGTTCTCACCATCCACCATCACGATGAAGCTTGCTTCTTCACCATCTAGGAACTCTTCGATAACCACGCGGCTGCCTGCATCACCAAATGCGTTACCTGCTAGCATGTCTTTGATTGCGTCTTCGGCTTCTTCTAGCGTCATTGCCACAATCACGCCTTTACCAGCCGCAAGGCCGTCGGCTTTCACCACAATCGGCGCACCTTGATCACGCACGTAAGCAAGCGCTGGTTCAATTTCTGTGAAGTTTGCGTATGCACCGGTTGGGATTTGGTGACGAGCAAGGAAGTCTTTAGTAAACGCTTTAGAGCCTTCAAGCTGCGCTGCGGCTTGGGTAGGACCAAAGATTGGTAAGCCCGCTTCGCGGAACGCATCAACCACACCAATAACCAATGGTGCTTCTGGGCCAACGATAGTCAGTTCAATCGCCTTCTCTTTGGCGAAAGCAACAAGGCCAGCGATGTCTTCTACATCGATGTTTACGTTCTCTAGTTTTGGCTCTAGTGCTGTACCTGCGTTGCCTGGAGCAATGAAAATAGTCTCAACATTTGGGTTTTGCGCTGCTTTCCAGCCTAGCGCATGTTCACGACCGCCTGAACCAATGATTAAAACTCGCATATGAAAATCCTTAATCTTATAAATACTGTTTACTCAAAGTAGTTGATGATGTGGCTAGGCAACAATTGAGCCCATCCCGGAAACATAGCCAGCTACGTAACCGGGGTGGGTGAAAGCAGTTAACAATGCCACAGTGCCAAATACGATGAGGAAATTAGTGGCGGAAGTGACGCATACCGGTGAAGATCATCGCCATGCCGTGCTCATCTGCTGCAGCGATAACTTCGTCGTCACGCATTGAGCCACCTGGCTGAATTACGCACTTGATGCCCGCTTCTGCAGCCGCGTCGATACCGTCACGGAATGGGAAGAATGCATCTGATGCCATTACACAACCTTCAACCTGTAGACCTTCGTCTGCAGCTTTGATGCCTGCGATTTTCGCGGAGTAAACGCGGCTCATTTGGCCTGCGCCTACACCGATAGTCATGTCGCCTTTCGAGTAAACGATCGCGTTAGATTTCACGTATTTCGCTACTTTCCAGCAAAACAGTGCATCTTTCAGCTCTTCTTCTGTTGGCTGGCGCTTAGAAACCACTTTTAGATCGTCTAGGCTTACCATGCCTTGGTCACGGTCTTGAACCAGTAGACCGCCATTCACGCGTTTCACGTCAAAGCCAGTTGTCTTAGTTGTCCATTTGCCACACTCAAGTAGACGCACGTTCTTCTTCGCTGCAACCACTTCAATCGCTTCAGCAGAAACAGAAGGTGCGATGATCACTTCAACGAATTGACGCTCAACAATAGCGGTTGCTGTTGCTGCGTCTAGCTCTTGGTTGAATGCAATGATGCCGCCGAATGCAGATGTTGGGTCAGTTTGGTAAGCGCGGTTGTACGCTTCTAGAATGTCTTTACCTAGCGCAACGCCACATGGGTTCGCGTGTTTTACGATCACACATGCAGGCTCGTTGAACTCTTTCACACACTCAAGTGCGGCATCAGTGTCTGCGATGTTGTTGTAAGAAAGGGCTTTACCTTGGATTTGGCGAGCAGTAGAAACAGATGCTTCTTGTGGGTTTGCTTCAACGTAAAATGCGGCTGCTTGGTGGCTGTTCTCACCGTAGCGCATGTCTTGCTTCTTCTCGAATTGCTGATTGAAAGTACGTGGGAATTTAGACTCTTCATCACCTTCTTTGTTCTCACCGTAAGATGGAACCATAGTGCCGAAGTAGTTTGCGATCATGCCGTCGTAAGATGCTGTGTGCTCGAATGCTGCGATAGCTAGGTCGAAGCGAGTTTCTAGTGTTAGAGACTTCTCGTTCGCGTCCATTTCAGCGATAACGCGATCGTAATCATGAGCGTTCACAACGATAGTCACGTCTTTGTGGTTTTTCGCTGCAGAGCGAACCATCGTTGGGCCGCCGATATCGATGTTTTCAACCGCGTCAGCTAGTGTACAGCCTTCTTTTGCAACGGTTTCTGCGAATGGGTATAGGTTAACAACGACCATGTCGATTGGATTGATGCCATGTTTTGCCATCACGTCGTCATCTTGACCACGACGACCAAGTACACCACCGTGAACTTTCGGGTGAAGCGTTTTAACGCGGCCGTCCATCATTTCTGGGAAACCTGTGTAGTCAGAGACTTCTGTTACTGCGATGCCTTGTTCGGCAAGTAGGCGTGCTGTACCACCAGTAGATAGGATATCGACACCGCGCTCAGCAAGAGCTTGTGCAAACTCAACAATACCTGTTTTGTCTGATACGCTGATAAGCGCACGGCGAATAGGACGAGCGTTATTCATGCTTCCATTTTCCTCAAATTCACGGAGTTAAAGATGTTTGCCAAAAATGAACTTGTTTTTACCTCTTGGGGTAAAATATTGGCCAGTTTTGGTAAAGACCTTTGCCGGATGTTTTCTGGTTAGAAAACAGTCTCCACATTTGATGGCGCGTATTCTAACCAATTTATTACAAAAAAGCTCGCGCAATCGTTTGGCATCTCAAAAATAATTGTGAAAAAGAGGTTCTTTAGCTTTAAAAGTAACGAGATAGTTAATAGGGAAAGTTATGTTTCAGATAGGTGAACTGGCAAAACGTTGTGGTGTGACGGCAGATACGCTGCGTTTTTATGAGAAAAACGCGCTGATAAAGCCCGCAGGTCGAAGTGAATCAGGTTATCGTCTCTATAATGAAGAGAATCAAAAGCAGGTACACTTCATCCTTAAAGGTAAAGAGCTGGGCCTGAGCCTGGATGAGATTAAAGAGCTACTAGAAATCAAACTAGAAGCAACAGAACACAGCTGTGCAGAGGTTAAAGCTATTACTTCTGCTAAGTTAGAGCTTATTGATGGAAAAATTAACGAGCTAACGAAAATTCGTCGAGCTTTGAAGAAGATCAATGATGCTTGCTGCGGTCATACGGATGATGATGCTACTCATTGTTCTATCCTTGCAGCACTTGAGTAGTCTCATTTCTGCATCACTTAACTTAAGTTTGCATTTTTGGCGGCTTGCTTTTCTAGGTGCACGCCGTTTTCCCACCTATAATCTCGCCTTTAGTTACCTGTAGGAATTGACCATTGTTTGATTCCTGCCGTAGCGCTGTCTGTAGATACGAGAGTTTTCATACATGGTTGGAGTCTATTTTCAAATCAATGACTGGGTTTTAAGCGTTGATGAAAATAAGCTGTATCGACAAGATAGGGAAGTTACTGTTGAGCCACGCTTAATTAATCTTCTGCATTTCCTAGCGGAGCATGCGAATGAGGTGTTCAATCGTGAGGAATTGATCCAATACGTTTGGGCAGGGGCGATTGTGACCGATCAAGTGGTGACTCAGTCCATTTTTGAGTTACGTAAATTACTGCGTGACGGTCGGGAAGAAAATACCAGCTACGTCATTACAGTGCCGAAACGTGGTTACAAGCTGGTGGCGAATGTGACCCCAATGACACTCGAGGAATTCCTCGCAAGTCGTCATTGTGATTCAGAAAGTCTTCCTCCTATTGTTGATGAACCAGAAGAAGAGACTCCACCTATCGCACCTGCCGTCACCTTTCCTGCAGGCCCTCTGACTCGCGCGGTCTGTGAGATGTCTAAAGAGAAAAAGGCCCCTCCGAAAAAAAATAAAATCAGTCCGTGGCGCCTGGGGATCATGAACTTCATCTGGATCAGTGTTTTGGTTGTGGTGATGGGTGTGTTTACCTACAAGCAATCGGAAGTGCGTATTACTCAAGCCATCGATACTCACCTTATCGAATTCAAGTTTCAAGATAACTTCACGAGCGAAGGGTTAAGCTACGACTTGGCAGACGGGTTTGCCCAAAAGTTGATGTCCGACATTGCTCAAGTGAGCGATTACCGAGTCATGCTAAAGAAGGCGTCGTTTACCTCGGGTATTGTGCCGGGCAAATCGGTTGTGGTGCGGGTTCGTGAAAATGATGGTGGTAGCTTTTTAGAGGTGGAATATCGCAATAACTCATCTGAAAAGGTGTTGTTTAGTCGTCAATACGCGTTAACCAGCAGCCATTTAAAGACAGTGCTTCAACAAGCGTCGTTAGACTTGATGCAAGTCCTGAAAGTACCGGATGCCAAGCTGAAATCCACGATGCTGGTGGCGGGAATGCCAATTAACCCAGATGCTTTGGAGCTGTTTGTTCAAGCTAACCATTATCTCAATGTCTCGGATGCCAAGCAGTTTCGCCAAGGCGTCAACTTGCTGGAAAACATTTTAGAAATTGAGCCAGATAACGCTTACGTTCAGGCAGAGTTATTAATTGCTTACCACGTGCAGAAGGTGCTCGATTTTTCACAGGAGTTGAAGAAAGGGCGAGTGCAGCAGTTGAGTGACGCACTAGAAACTAACGTAAAAATGATGGTTGGGCCAATTCAACCGCGAATTTATGAAGCTTTAGCCCTGCACGAAACCATTATTGGTGACATGGCCTCAGCCAAGCAGCATCTTGGGCAGGCTTTGAGGTTACGTGATTCGGTGCTTTCTTATGTGATTCGTGGTAAACACGCTGAATTGGATGGTGATCTGGATTTGGCCAGTGAGTCTTACAGCGAAGCTTTCTATATTGATACGTCGGTTGAGACGTACCTGCTGTGCGAAAACTTGGTCTTCCCAAGTAACATGAAGGCGATTGATTACGCCATGTATCGCGCTGTTCACCCTTCTGTCGTTCGAATGCTTTAATTCTCTCGCACTCTACGTCAGTTTAATACTAGCCCCTCATTTTGGTGAGGGGCTTTTTTGTAGCTGTCGAAAAGTGAAAAGGGTGGGCGGTGGGGTAATGACTTACGAAGGAGCCAGTAACGCAAGCTTGCAACGGGAAGACATATCCGGTTTTCTTCTCTATCTCTATCTCTATCTCTATCTCTATCTCTATCTCTATCTCTATCTCTATCTCTATCTCTATCTCTATCTCTATTGATTGTATGGAGTGTCTGGCTGAGTTATGTGGCGAGAATGATTCTGATGCTTTCTTGGAGGCGAGATGAATATTGATGTGGGTCAAAAAGCGCGATCAGGGAGAGATTTATGGAATCAACAGTTCAGGGAATCAACCGTTCGGGGCGGGGAAGTTGATAGAGGTTGATAACTTTTGCCGCGATTACTAACGAGTTGATGAGAGTTTATCTATCGGTAGAAGGCTTGATGTTTTTCTTATAACCGCATGAATAATATAGTTTTATGTTTTTGTGTTTATCATGTTTATCTCAACTTGATGTTGATTAACTAATCATTTTATTGATAACGCCAAGTTTATTTTTTTCCCGATTTTTGGGCGTAGTCTTCACTTCGAAATTTAGCGAGGTCGAGCAGGTATCTACTTCATAGCATCTCGCTAATAACCGTTCAGTTTGAGTCACGTTGACTTGAGTAGAATAGATTTGGAGATGTTATGTCATCGAATACGAAAAAAATCGGCCTAATTGCCTGTACGGGTGTAGTAGCCGGTAACATGATGGGTAGTGGTATTGCACTGTTACCTTCTAGCCTAGCTTCAGTAGGCTCTGTTTCAATTTTCAGTTGGCTGATCTGTTTGATCGGTGCACTGAGCCTTGCGTTTGTTTACGCTCGTCTGGCAACCAAAAACCCTCAAGAAGGTGGTCCTATCGCTTACGCTGGCGAAGTTTCACCTGTCTTTGGTTTCCAAACGGGCGTGCTTTATTACCACGCGAACTGGATTGGTAACCTAGCTATTGCTATTACAGGTGTTTCTTACCTTTCAGTATTCTTCCCTGTGCTTAATGACCCAATCCCAGCAGGTATTGCGACGATTGCATCGGTATGGATCTTCACTTTCGTTAACCTACTTGGTGGTAGCTGGGTAAGCCGTCTATGTACGCTTGGTCTTGTTCTAATCCTCATTCCTGTTGTTGGTACAGCGGCGTTTGGTTGGACGCACTTCGACACTGCGCTATACAGCCAAAACTGGAACGTATCTGCGGGTACGGATAGCCATGCGATTGTGACTGCGGTTCTTATCTGTCTATGGTCATTCGTTGGTGTGGAATCAGCAGCAGTATCGACAGGTATGGTAGAAAATCCTAAACGTACTGTACCGCTAGCAACCATGCTGGGTACTGGTATCGCAGGTGTGATTTACATCCTATCAACTCAAATGATCAGCGGCATGTTCCCTGCTTCTGAAGTTGCGGCATCAGGTGCGCCATTTGCACTAGCAACCACTGAGCTATTCGGTAGCTGGACTGCACCATTCGTATCAGCATTCACAGCACTAGCATGTTTCACTTCGCTAGGTTCTTGGATGATGCTGGTGGGCGAGGCTGGTAAACGTGCAGCAAGCGATGGCAACTTCCCTAAAATCTACGGCGAAACTGACAAAAACGGTGTGCCTAAGAAAGGTCTAATCCTTGCGTCAATCAAGATGACAGCATTAATGGTTGTACTGATGTTCTTCAGCTCTAAAACAGCACACGCATCAGACCTGTTCAACCAGCTAACGACTGATGCAGTTCTACTAACTATGCTGCCTTACTTCTACTCAAGCATTAACTTGATTCGCTTCGAAGGTATGACAACACGCAACGGCTTCGTAATGTTGTTCTCTGGTGTAGCTTGTCTGTTCTGCTTCATTGCCCTTGCTGGTGCAGAAGGCGGTACGCTAACAGCAACCTTCATCGTATCTCTCGTTATCTTGATGTTCTACAGCAAAAAAGCCGGCTTAGCTCAGTACATGAAGCTACACGCTGACGACATGCCTGCTCAAGCAAGCAACTAATCCCCAAACGCTGGCACTTTGGTGCCAGCCAATAAAAAAACAAATTCACTCGGCGCTCACCTTACTCACTGCCTGTAAATGGCAGAGAGCGCCTTCATTCGCCTTGGAGATGTCCAAATGAATATTTTCGCTATCTTGAACCACATGGGTGTGTTCTTTAAAGAAGAGCCCGTTCGTCAACTTCACGCTGCTCTTGAGAAAGCGGGCTACGAAGTGGTTTACCCAGTAGATGATAAAGACTTGATCAAAATGATTGAGATGAACCCACGCATTTGCGGTGTGCTGTTCGACTGGGATAAATACTCACTAGAGCTATGTGAACGTATCAGCCAAATCAACGAAAAACTGCCTGTTCACGCATTTGCTAACGAACAGTCTACTCTCGATATTTCACTAACAGACCTACGTCTAAACGTGAGCTTCTTCGAGTACGCTTTAGGTATGGCTGACGACATCGCTATCAAAATCAACCAAGCGACTGAAGCATACAAAGATGCCATCATGCCTCCATTCACCAAAGCGCTATTCAAATACGTAGAAGAAGGTAAATACACCTTCTGTACTCCAGGTCACATGGGTGGTACTGCATTCCAGAAAAGCCCTGCTGGTAGTATCTTCTACGATTTTTACGGTCCAAACACATTTAAAGCGGACGTATCAATCTCAATGCCGGAGTTAGGTTCTCTACTAGACCACTCAGGTCCACATAAAGATGCAGAAGAATACATCGCACGTACATTCAATGCAGACAGCTCTTACATCGTAACGAACGGTACGTCTACATCGAACAAAATCGTAGGTATGTACTCAGCGCCTGCGGGCAGCACAGTACTGATTGACCGTAACTGTCACAAATCTCTGACTCACCTAATGATGATGAGTGACGTTACTCCAATCTACTTCCGCCCAACCCGTAACGCATACGGCATCCTTGGTGGTATTCCACAAAGCGAATTCAGCCGAGATGTCATTGCAGAGAAAGTGGCGAAAACACCAGGTGCAACAGCGCCAAGTTACGCAGTAGTGACTAACTCAACTTACGATGGCTTGTTGTACAACACACAATTCATCAAAGAGTCGCTAGACTGTAAACACATCCACTTCGACAGTGCTTGGGTGCCTTACACTAACTTCAACCCAATTTACGAAGGTAAATGTGGTATGAGTGGTGAAGCGATGCCAGGCAAAGTGTTCTACGAAACACAATCAACACACAAACTGTTGGCAGCGTTTTCACAAGCTTCAATGATTCACGTGAAAGGTGACTTTGATAAAGAGTCTTTCAACGAAGCATTCATGATGCACACTTCAACTTCACCTCAGTACGGCATTGTGGCTTCTACTGAAACTGCAGCGGCAATGATGCGCGGCAACACTGGTAAGAAGTTGATGCAAGACTCTATCGATCGCGCAATCCGCTTCCGTAAAGAGATCAAACGCCTAGAAGCAGAAAGTGACAGCTGGTTCTTCGATGTATGGCAACCAGAAAACATCGATACCACGGAATGTTGGAAACTAGACCCTAGCGACACATGGCACGGCTTCAAGAACATGGATGACAACCACATGTATCTTGATCCAATCAAAGTAACGCTACTAACTCCGGGGATGAATAAAGAAGGCGAACTAGAAGAATCAGGTATTCCTGCTTCGCTGGTGGCTAAATTCCTAGACGAGCGCGGCATCGTGGTAGAGAAAACAGGTCCATACAACTTGTTGTTCCTATTCTCAATCGGTATCGACAAATCAAAAGCAATGCAATTGCTACGCGGTCTAACTGAATTTAAACGTGGGTACGACTTGAACCTAACCATCAAGAGCTTCCTACCTTCGCTATATAATGAAGACCCAAGCTTCTATGAAGGCATGCGCGTTCAAGAATTAGCACAAGCGATTCACAACCTAACTAAGAAATACAATCTACCAGAGCTAATGTACAAAGCGTTCGATGTTCTTCCTGAAATGAAAGTAACACCACACGCAGCATGGCAAGAAGAGCTTCGCGGTAACGTAGAAGAAATCAAACTGGAAGAAATGGTTGGTCGCGTAAGTGCGAACATGATCCTTCCTTATCCTCCAGGTGTGCCACTAGTACTTCCTGGTGAAATGGTGACTCAAGATTCTCGCCCTGTGCTGGACTTCCTAGAGATGCTTTGTGAGATCGGTGCGCATTACCCAGGTTTCGAAACCGACATCCACGGTCTATACCAACAAAAAGATGGTAGCTACACCGTAAAAGTATTGAAGAACTAAGTTCCTCTCGAAGATGACGCCATTGGGAATGCAAGCATGCTCCACTCTTACGAGCTCAATGTGTCATCGAACAACCACGACATTTGATATACCCCTAGCTAATCTGTCGTAAAAGAGAAGGGCAAGGATGCTCTGATCTTTTCTTCTATATAGAAGAAGCAATTTCCAAGACTTCACCTGAAGTACCCCAAGTAAAAAGCAAAGACCAAAGAGCAGTTCGTTATCGTTCTGCTCTTTTTTTATCTTTTATACAGCAGGCAGAAAAGAAAAAGCGCGTTGAGCGAATATCATTTGCTTCAATTACATCAAATTTGAAGATCGTAATTCAGGTAGAAACGCCCTTTTTCTTGAGGAAAGATCCTTTTAAATGAGAGAAAATAGCCAAGATCGCTTGGTATACACACAAAGTGATTGCTATTTGTTCGGTTGAAAGTTTTTTTTGCAAAAAACGCTTGTACTAATTTCTCAACTCCCTATACTGCGCATCCACCGACACGGAGTGAGACGAAAGTCACACAGCGAGTCGGAAGTGAGAGAAAAAGAAATTTGAAAAAATGCTTGACTCTCTCGCGGTGCGGAGTAAGATACGCACCCCTAACGACGAGCAACTAAGTTGCTGGGTAAGTTAGAAAAGCTCTTTAAAAATATAAACCTATCAATCTGTGTGGGCACTCGTTGATGATAATCCAATTAGAAACTTCGGTTTCAAAATTAGGTTTCAATGATACGAAGTGACCATTGAATCTTCGGATTCAGCACAGTCAATTCAAACATTACGTTATGTAATGTTCAGTATTCATTGAGCCGAAAAAATCTTAAATTGAAGAGTTTGATCATGGCTCAGATTGAACGCTGGCGGCAGGCCTAACACATGCAAGTCGAGCGGAAACGAATTATCTGAACCTTCGGGGGACGATAACGGCGTCGAGCGGCGGACGGGTGAGTAATGCCTAGGAAATTGCCCTGATGTGGGGGATAACCATTGGAAACGATGGCTAATACCGCATGATGCCTACGGGC
>NZ_VHSY01000022.1:0-12139 GCF_013048625.1 Vibrio sp. 11-4(1)
TTTCTCCAAACACCTGTATGATGCTAAGTGCTTATAAGTATAGATCAGCAGACAAACAGGACATTTCTACTTTGCTGAGGACAGGACATTTTAAAATGGGATTGACAGTAATAGTGGTTCCTGTGGACTTGCAATCACTAAAGCCAATCCGGCACAAACCATTGAAATGCTTGATAATCCAAGTCCGTTATACTTTTTTGCAATGCTTTCCCACATGCTTTTTATCGCTGGATTTTCATTGCGATCAGCGTGACATCCTAGTAACGCGATCTCAGGGTCTATACCTGCGCCGTGTGCGAGAAAAACTGCTTCTTCATCAGTAAGTTGTCTAACACCTTTGCGAATTTTACTAATCTTCGGCGGGTCTAGATTCAAATCGTGCGCAACCTGCTTATCTTGTACGTAGTTTTTCGCCTTTTTGTAGGCGTTAATTAGTTCAGCTGTGTACATAAGAACCTCCATTTCTTCTCATTGTAGCCACAAAGTTGCCATAAATCGCATCTTGCAGTTGCCATTCTTCGCAACTAGGATTGCCATAAATCGCAATTAAGACCGCCTAGCTCTGGGCGTTTGCCCTTGACGCTTTCGCGCTTGGCTTTGGCGGTCGCTCTCTCAACTAGTCAAGGTGGTTGTTATGTCTCGTTCTAAATTCGTGCTTTGCCAGGACTGCTTAAAGGTTTCACTCTTTTCTGTTGCTCGTCACAACGAAGACGAAATGTGCTCTTGCGGTGGTCAATACTGCGGTTGCTCTGGTTGTGACGCTCAAGCTCAAGGCATCGTGATTTCAGATAGCGAACATGTGTTTCATGGTCTTTCTGACGATTCTATTTATCGCATGGTCGATGAACTGGATGAGGCTTAATCATGCGTGAATTAGTCTACGATATGGCATCAGGCAAACAGGAATGGATTGATTTTGTTCCTGTCAATTCTTGGGCTTCATGTGAGCACATTCCTGACAACTTATTCGACCATCGTTTTGAGTACGTCGACCATAGATTCACAACGCCTGAGGATTTCATTCCGTCGGCTGTGAAATCGGCAATGAGTACGTCAATCTACTCACACGACCTGTCAGATTTTATTGAGCGCCCTACTTCTAACCCTTGTTTGGACTTGCCGAAATCATTACACCGTAACGGCGATTTCGCTCGACACATGACACGCGCTTACACCGACATCCTGAAAACACGCAACGCGTTGGAAGCCGTTCACGCAGTTAACGAGGCTCACGACCGTTTGACTGAGCACGGCTACAGCTACGCGATGTCAGATGAGCAAATTACCAATTTAGCCAAGCGCAAATCACGCGACTTTTCTCGCGTATTAAGTGCAATTCCGCTTGAAGAATCACAAGCGCGTTTTGATAAAGCGTGTCAGCTTCTTGATTCATTAGGCTTGGCATTCTCACCTGAGCAAATTCAATACGCAGAAAACAACTGTGAGCTTTTCGCATTGGTGAACCGTGCGCTTGATGAGCATTGGCTTGTTCGTCAACTGCGCCGTAAATGTGCTTACGAGGTTGAATGTGTTGCGCGTGATTTAGCACTTGTTCAACGCCGTAAGCAAGTTTACTGCTCGGATTTTTCTCTAAACCGTCAACGTGATCGCAATACGTCTAACCGCATCGCGCTAGAAAACACGATTGCTTACGATGAGGCTGACCCGTCTAACTACTTCACACTCAGTGAGTTATCGGCTAAGTCGGTTTCTAACGCTGAGATTCGCCGCGCTGAAATGTTTGTTCGTCTGCGTGGCTTTGAGGAAATCGCTCAAGAATCGAATCACGATGCGGTGTTCTTCACGGTAACAGCTCCGTCTCGTTTTCACTCTGTTTCTAAGGGTGACATCAACCCCAAATGGCTTGAGGCTGGAAAGCCTGACGCGAAAGCGGCTCACGCTTACCTAATGGGCGTTTGGGCGAATCTTCGTAAGTCGATTGATAAAAGCAAAATCAAGGTTTACGGGATGCGCATTGTTGAGCCTCACCAAGACGGCACGCCGCATCACCACTTGTTGCTGTTCATGGAAAAATCCGCACGCAAATTTGTGACGTCTGAGTTTCGTCGTCTTGCTATGGCTGACTCGCCAGACGAAAAAGGCGCAAAGAAAGCTCGTTTCAAAGCGGAGGTTATCGACTGGTCGCAAGGTTCAGCCGTTGGTTATGTCGCTAAGTACCTGAGCAAAAACATCGACGGTCAACACATTGATTCTGACAAAGGTTCGTCTTTGTCTGGCTCAGATGCGGCGGAACGTGTCGTGACTTGGGCGCGTGTGAATCAAATTCGTCAATTTCAATTTATTGGTGGTCCATCTGTCACGGTATGGCGTGAGCTTCGTCGTCTTCGTGATGAATTCAAAGAGGACGATGCTTTGTTTACAGATTTATCTCAAGACGAACACTTTCTATTAGAAAAGGTTCGCCGCTCTGCTGATGAGGGCGACTGGAAAGCGTTTTGTTACGCAATGGGCGGTGTGTTCGTTAAGCGCAAAGACCAACCAGTAAAAGCGGAATATTCCGTTTCTACCTCTATCGAAAAACTGATTGCTTCGGGCGGTGAATACTCATCGACTCGTTACGGCGACATGGCTCAAGCGCGTTTGAATGGCTTGATGTTCCATAAGATTTTTATCGCGACTCGCTTCCGTACTTGGAAGACTGAGAACAAAGAGCAATTCATCCGTGCTCAACAAGGGATTATGTCTAATGTGGTCGATTACTTCGACGCGCTAGAACGTGAAAAAGAATACGAGCGTATGTATGACGACCTTTACGAGCAATACGAAAAGCACCTAGCGCTCTATGACGAAATGGAAGCGCTGTTGCTCACCGACCCTCAGGAAATTAATGCGTCGTGTTGGGTGGGCGCAGCCCCGCCCGACATGACGCATTAATTTCCCTTGGACTTGTGTCAATAACTGTCATTTCAATTTTCAACTAACCAACAACGTAAAAATAAGGGCAAAACACTATGAGAATGGAAGGTTTAATTCTAGATGTTTCGGACATCGTTCAAGAAACCAAAACAGACCGTAATGGCGAACAAAAGCAAAACGGCAAGCTGCGTCTCATCACGACCAACCCGACAGACACCATTGAAGTGCGTGTGTCTCCTGAGCTTTGGGAAAACGGCAAGGCTGGCGAACTGCTCAAGCGCTGTGTGGGTAATCGCATGATGTTTGATGTGGAACACAAGAAATTCAGCTTTGGTAACGATGAGGGTAAACACGTCTCTATCGACGGTTTCCACCTCTACGCCCTACCTCAGTTAAACGAAAAGTAAGGGCTAAGTCATGACCGAGACGCAATTTGCAGAGCTAATGGCTCGACTCGATAACTTTCAGTTGATGGTGTTCTTAGGCATTTGCTTCTTGTTAGTTGCGCTCGGTTGGATGGTCGGAGGGCAAAGATAAATGCTGTCAATAGAGTTCATGCTCGGCTGTTTTGGGGCAGCATTTATCCTTGGCTTCTCGATTGGTTTCCACATTCTTGGATTCAAGAAAGCGGCTGAGGTTTCAACTTCTTCATAAACAAAACATAGGAAATAAGACTATGGACAAGCAAAGCAAAGTACGCGCAGCAATGGCTAAGGCTGGCGCAGTAGTAACAACAAAACGTGCGACATTTGGTGGTGCACTTCTCATGGCTGCATCTGGTGCACATGCAGCATTGCCAGATCAGGCAGCGCAAGCATTCGCTGATTTAAGCACGTTTGTTACTGACATGCTTGCCTCTACTTGGACAATCGCTGTTCCACTAACGGTTGGTTTCATCGGCATCAAGCTATTCAAGAAAGGTGCAAACAAAGCAACGTAATTCTAACGACTGCTTTATACACCCATTGGTCAACGCCTCCGAATGGGGGCGTTATTTTTCACGAGGAATATTTACAAATGAACATTAAACAAAGCATAGCGTCACTGATTATTTTACTGGGTGTTTTGTTTAGTGCTTTTAATGTAAGCGCCGCTCAACCTACTTACAGCGCTAGCGATGTTGCCGCTTATCCTAACTGTAACTTGTCCTTGGGTAAAAGGGTTAACCCTTACTCGTATGTTTCCTGTTATGAAAATAAGTTTGTTAACTACAAAGACTTCTATACGACATCATGCTCTATAGAGAGTAGTAAATTCTCTTTGATGATTATTTGTAACACAACCAGTCCCAGTTACCCGAGGTATCACGCTGCAACGTTTCTTCATCGTACCGCTAAGTGTCCAGCAGATCATGAAAGAGTAGAAGATGGTGACGGTTACACCTGTGAGCCTATCGTTCCTGCATGTGAGTTTGGCGAAAACCCTGACGGCACTTGTATGGATGCCTGTCAGTTCAAGCAATCCATTGATGACAAACAATCACTTCACTGGTCGGCTTATGTTTATGGTGAGCAAGTGACGGGGGCATGTTATGGCGATTTTGGCGCAACCCGTTGTGAGCTTGAGCGTATTCCAAATGACACTACGCTTTGTACCGATGTCGACTCCGGTGAGTTCACTCAAAACACGCGATGTCACGGTAAGTTTCAATTCACTGGTAATCAGTGTGATGGTGGTACGCTGTTTTGGGGTAAAGATGGTCCTGACACCCCTATTATTCCCGATGATCCAATTCACGACCCTGACGACCCAACGGGCGACATCGAAGACCCTAGCGTATTGCCTGACGGCTCAACCAATACGGTTAACCCACCCGATACTGACGCGGAGCCAGAAGTCGAAGACCCTGACACGGATGAATCAACCGATAAGGGCGTTGTCAGTGCGATTAAAGGGCTTAACTCGGATGTGAACAAGGCACTTAACGCACTCAACGTCGACCTCAATCAATCGAGCGCTGATATTCAAAACCAAATCATTGCGCTCAATGCGTCGATGGTGACTAACACCCAAGCGATTCAAAAGCAGCAAATCAACGACAACAAGATTTACGAAAACACTAAGGCGCTGATTCAGCAAGCTAACGGTGACATCACGACGGCGGTCAATCGAAACACCAATTCTGTTGGTGAGGTGGTTAAGGGACTCGATGATTTGCAAACCACGAATGCTGATGGATTTGCAGAGCTATCGGATAAGCTCGACGAACTCAAGCCTTGTGAGCCCACCGAGGAAAACAACTATTGTGAAAACCCTCATGGTTTAGGTTCGGATTATGTCGGTGATGTGCTGACTCAAGCGGATAAAGCCGTGTCCGGTGCGATGAGTTCCTATGAAAAGACCGTGACCGATGCGGCTAACGATTTGATTGAGAAGAATCTGACGGCGGAATCTGAGGGGCATATTAATGCTATATCGGATTCGTTTTTGAGTGTGTTACCTAAGCCTACGCCCTGCATGAATCTATCCTTGCCTACGCTTGGCGGTGGTCGCGCTTCTATCTCTTGTGAGTTTTCGCAGAAACTCAAAATGATCATCTCAATTCTGATTTACATCTACACGATTAAGACGCTTGTTGAAATCCTGCTGACTGAGGTCACGCCTGTACCAAGTAACAAGCCAGGTTCGGGGAGATATTACTAATGATTCAGCTATTACCAATTGTCAGTACTATTGGGACGGCGCTGCGCCTCCCTGCTCTGGTTGCCTTTATCTCTCAGATAGCGACCACGTTATTTGGTTGGTTCTTCATTGCGAAAGCACGAAACGTCACGATTAACTTGGTCATTTTAACGCTGCTAATCGGTTTGACCGTAACCCTCACCTTGGCAATTTACACCCTTGCAACGGGTCTGTCTTATGTTGCGCCTCCAATGTGGTCACAAGCGGCGGGTATGTTTATCCCTAATAACGCCGTGCCTTGTGTGAGTGCGATTTACTCTGCGCGTCTGCTGCGTTGGGTGTGGGAGTGGAAGTTCTACGCGATTGTGAGGGCTGCGTAATGGCATCGGTCTACTTTGTCACGGGTAAGCTCGGCTCAGGTAAAACACTAACGGCAGTCGGTAAGATTCGTGAGGCGTTTATGCGTGGTGTGCCTGTGGCGACAAACCTCGATATCAACTTGAAAGAAATGCTTGGACGTAACAAGCGCAATACTCGCCTTTATCGTCTGCCGGACAAGCCTCAGGTAGAGGATTTGATGGTGATTGGCTCGGCAAACAAGAGCTATGACACCAAAAAAGACGGCTTGATTGTGCTCGATGAGTGCGGAACGTGGTTTAACTCGCGCACATGGAACGACAAGAATCGACAAAAGTTAATTGATCACCTTTTGCATATTCGAAAGCTTGGATGGGATGTGATTTTCATCGTTCAAGACATTTCGATTGTTGATAAGCAAGCGCGTCTCGCACTGGCTGAACACACCGTGTTTTGTCGTCGTTTAGATCGTCTTCAAGTCCCTATCATCTCGACTGCGGTATCCGTTCTGACGCTCGGTCAACTCAAGTTGAAAATGCCTAAGCTGCACGTTGGCATTGTGAAGTATGGTGACAACGCCAACTCACTTACCGTCGACAAATGGATGCTTTGGGGTACGGATTTATACAGTTCTTACGACACTAAGCAGATGTTTAGAAACAACTATGAGGACGGCGTTTATTCAGTATTGCCGCCCTACTATACCCACGGACGTTACACTGTCCCGTATACGTTGAGAAATATCATGCGCATTACAAAAATCTATCTCCGTAAATACTCTCGATTCAGTGTGTTTGCGGCAGGTGTCGCCGTCTCGTTTGCGGTGTTCACCTTAGTTGGCACGCCGAACATGTCGACGGAACCCGAAACGGCTCAAACGGCGGTGCCTCGCGAGTCATTGAGTGACTTGCTCGGCGGCTATCGAATCGAATCTTCAATGAATCCCCCAAACGTTGCTCCGTCTTTTGTGTTGGTTAAGGACGATGTGCGTCTGTCGTCATCGCAACTATACGCAAAAGGCTTTACGGCTCAATCTAACGGCTCTTGCTCCATTACAGTTAGCGGCAACGGTCAATCATTCAAAGTCATGTGCTAGGGAATAAGGTGCGCTTTATGTCATGGATAATCGCAAAACTCACAGCTTTTCTTTCAAAAAACCAAAAAGAATTTTATTGCGCCGGAGACTCACTGCTTGCGCGCTCATTACTGACCATGCGCTGTGGTAAAGTTGAGAAACAAACTACGGCTTGTTCCAACTTTTCCACATCCAGCATCGCCGCTTTATTGCTTACGTGCACCCTGCTCTGTTCCCCTTCTTTTGCTGCAAGCTCAGCGCCTTTTGAGGCAAAGAACACACCGATTGGAGACTTCGCGTCGTGGTTCTCGGTTCACACTGGTAATACGGTTGTGCTCGGTCATGGTGTCACTGGTGAGGTCAGCTTTACCGCACCGGATTTGAAAGATGAGGACTATCCTGCCTTTTTCCTTTCGGTACTTCGTGCGCATGGTTACGAGCTTACGCATGACCACGGCGTTTTTACCATCATTGCCGATGCTAACAAGGTGGAGACGTTCGAACCCTCTCAAGTGAAGCTGTACTTCTTTGAGAATGTTCGAAATACCAAGGTCGTTGATTTGATTTCCTCGATGCTTGCTGCAACTCAGAATCAAACACTGAACAACAAAGCAATTAAGAACTACAAGGTTGAGGTGCTACCGACCACAAACAGCATTATCGTGACTGGCTCTGAGAATCAATTGAAGCACATTGATGTGCTCATCAAAGGGATTGATAGACCACAAAAGCAAGTCTTTATCGAGGCGGTGATTACCGAAACTGAGCTCGGTGATTCTCAAGAAATCGGCGTGAATATGGACTTGGCACTGAGTGAGGCTGGCTTTGTTTCGCAGCCTACCGCAATTAAGAAAGCCGTTGATAACCTGTTGTTCTATGAGGGCGGTGATTTCAATGCGCTTATCAAAGCTGTATCAAAGAATCAGAATACTAAGCTCTTATCACGACCAAACATGTTCATTATGGACAGGGAGCGCGGTTATATCACGGTTGGTCAGAACGTGCCGTTCCTCACTTCATCTGAGGTAACTGACGGCGGTAATCGAGTCCAGCAAATTGAGCGTAAGGATGTGGGCGTGTCACTTGAGGTAGTACCGCATGTAATTGGTGATCATGTTGTGTTACAGATAATGCAAAAATCCGACTCGGTAACGGATTCCTCTATCGCATCCGACATCATCACCAATACGCGAACATTGCAAACAGTGGTCAAGGTTAAAGACCGCCAAACGATCTCTTTAGGTGGTTTGATCTCCCAAGAGCAACGCGACTCGGTAAGCGGTGTACCTGTCTTGATGGATGTTCCGTTGCTTGGTGCTCTATTCCGGTCAGAAAAGACCAATACGGTAGATAAAGAACTTAAAGTAACGATAAGAACCACGATACTTTGAGTTAAAAACAAAGCCGAACAATGGATGTTCGGCTCTGCTTTAGCTGTACTGTAATACGCTTTCCAATTCTCTACACTTTATTATCGTATCGCGCTCTAATACGGTTGCGATATGTGTTTTGTCATAAGAACTTCTAGCTTCAAACCGAAGCAACGGGTGGTGTCCGTGAAGTGCATTGTTTACGTATATATCTCGCTCTTGTCTCTTCTTCTGTCTATGAGATGAATCATCGAGCTCGATGACCGCCAATACTTTTGTGTCTCTATCCGTTATCACGTAGTCCATTCTTTTAGCCCAAGTTCGAGAGTTATCTTTAAAATTGGTCGGTTGAACTAACGCCATCAATGAAACTTGGCTATGAATCACGTATTCATCAGGTATAAGCTCCTGCAACACCCTATAGAATCTGCGCTCTGTCTTGGTGGCCAAGTATGTACTTTTCTTGTGAGGTACAGAATTAGCCTTATTGCCAGTCTTCGGCAGAGCTACTTCGACTATCTTTGGGTTCTTTTCTACAACTTTGGGTTCAAAAGAATGTACGCTGTTTGGTCTTCTAACCGCTGCACCTTGTTCCCATTCGTTAAGCCTACGTTTAGGTTTCTTTCCCTTCTTTGTGAATAGATACACAATACACGCTAAGGATATAAGTATCAGTAATTCAGGCACTTTCCGTTCCTCACTCATAAAAAAATGAGTGCATGGTAGCATATCGTTTTTGTTCGGTGTGTTATTGAAATCAGCTTTTATGCGCTCCCGTAATGTATTACGGGGGTAAATTCCCACTCCTTACTGACCTTGTGAGTTGATGCGAAAAATTAATGTTTTGTAGACAATATTAGCCCCATAGCTATGCATGGAATACAATAGGATTTCTAAGCATATGAGATAACTATGATGACAAGTGAAAAATCAAATAATTTAAAAGGTATTATGGAGAGTTCAGAACTTATCAATACTGAACTAGAAAAAAGATCGAAGGAACTTGAACAGATTATTGCTTCAAGTGTTGCAAGCCAAACTATTGCGCAAAAGATGAGTGCACTAAACTTAGACTCACCATCTGTTTTACAGGCTATTAATTCTGATGCATTACGTGAATACCACAATGTTTCTCAAAGCCAATTTTCAAAACAGTTAGAGGAAATGAGAAAGCACTCTCAAGTGCCTTCTATAGCAAAGTATATGGAACAAGCTGGAGCTGCCGCTCCCTTTTCTACGTCTGCCTTAGATAGGGTTGCTAGTGAATTAGAACAAGCAAATCAAAGATTACCTATGATGGATTCCTTTGTGTCTAAGGGATTTGAGTACCCTGTAGATCCAATTCCTAGAATAGATACGGATTTTATACATCAGTCACATAAGGAAAAAACTGAGCGAGAGGAGAAAGTAGTTCTTAATCTCGAAAATATGTATAAGGAGCAAAAAAAATTAATCGATTTAACAATTCAGGCTCAGAATAATGAAGCAGAAATGGCTAAACAAGCTGACCGTGATAAAAGAAGGAGTTTTGCGATAGCAATTATAAGTTTGTTGGTAGCTTTACTATCCGCCATACCCTCTTACATCGCACTAATTCGAGAGGAGCAATATGTCATTCCTTCCGAGTCATCTCAGCCTGAGGATACTGCTCCCGTTCAAAAAGATGCTGAAATTACGACGAATACTGAAACTCCAAAAAGTTAATGCTCTAGGCTTTATCATATGATTAAATACCTGATATTTTTATTTGTTACGATAGTTTTTTTCTATGCTGGAACTCAAGTCAATTCACCGCTACAAGATAACTGGATGTTCACGAAAGATTTGGTGTCGATCGTGGCGAATCTAGCAACACTATTTGGTGTTGTATTTGCTTACCAAGCTTATGGTTCGTGGAAAAAGCAAATCACTCACCCAAAGCAATACGAAAGAGATACTCAGGCTTTTAAAAACCTAACAGCTCTTCACGATAAAATTTATACCTTTGCTAATTCAAAAGCCTATGAACTGTTAGGCATTTATATTGTTGCTAAAGATATGAATGATTCAGGAGAAGAATTTTGTCATAGAAGTGAATTAGCTCGGATTCGTAGCGTTATTAATGGCTCGCAGATCGATCGCCTCTATTGGCAGTTTCTATCGGATGTAGAGCATGTACTAATATCCGATTTTGGTTCTCGAGATGAATTAGCACCTCAGATTATAGAGTATAAAAAACGCCTATTACTATATATTAAATACCTGCGTTCTTTTTCCTACAAAAAATTTCATGCCCCATATTTATATCAAGGAACTGATGGAGGGTACGGTTTGGAAGATTTAACTGATGAAGGCAGACTATACATAGAGCTTAATGAAAGCTTAGAGCGTATTAGAATCCACTTTAAAAATAAGTGGATGTGAAGGTTTATCTCGGAGCTTTTTTCGTCATTTGTTTAGTGCTCTAGCATATTTTAATACTCGCCCTGCTCTAGTCAAAACCTGTAGCGTAGTTACCAGCTGGCCTGCTGGAAGCTCTAATCTGTCATAGTTCATATGGTGCTTGCATATTATGAGTTATGATTTCTCTTGTTTTTATTTTTGTGACAACTGCTTACATATCCTTTAACAATTAATTCCCTCAAATTTATCTTCCACTGGATTATGATAACCACAAATTTAATAAGACTAATTTGCGGAAATTTAATGCAGAAACTTACTTTATTTCTACTTATAGCAACCAGTTTTTTTGCTTCAGCTAAAGACGAGTGGATATCAGCACCTGATGCTTCATGGGAGCAAAATGGAGCTGTATTAATGGCCTCCCTGTATGAAGGAGATAAGTCAGGAAGACTTTTCATCGCCCAAGCGAAGCACAATATGAACGGAGAATTAAGTATGTTTTTTACTTATGTAGATACAAGTAGAAATACATGCAACTATAGGGAACTTAAGGACACAAACAACACAAACCAACATATACTTGAAGGCACTAGGATACAAAAATTTAATGGGCAACCCATTAGAATGCTTGGATTTTGTGTTAAAGAGGATGATGAAGATTTCGCTTATATCTATTTAACTCCTGATACTGAACGAGGAAAAAGATACGTGATTAACTCGTTCATCAAAAGTAATAGAGTCTTAGTCGAATCCGATATTGCTGAAGGGTTTGACAAAATTACTGTTACAGCTCTGGGTTTTTCTAAATATTGGAATAGTGCGAATATAGAGCCGCTTTAAACCTTACAACATTAAAAGGCTCCTATATAGGAGCCTTTTTCTACATCATGTCTCTAAGTGCTCTTGCATATTTCAGCACTTGAGCGGCAGCTTCTAAATCAGTTAATGCCCCAATCTCTAACAAAGCTATTCCTGTCAAAACCTGTTGAGCTGTTACCAACTGCCCTGTTGGAAGTTCTAATCTGTCGTAATGCATTTTGAAGTGCTCCCATTGGTTTGATGGGCTTAGTTCCCTTCCCTTTGTCATTCTCATGAGCCGTTTACACTCCGGTGGAATGGTTTTCCCCTTATCCCATTCTTTGACGGTTCTCACAGTTTTTAAACAAAGTTCAGCAGCTTGTTCGACGGTTAAACCACATTCAAATTCACGAAAAATATAGTTTTTAGTCATTTCGTGATACTTCATTGAATAGTCCCTCAAAAGAGAGACATTTTATAGGACTGGCATATGCAATCGCATTCAACATAAGCAGATATAATGCGCACTGCAATTGTAGGCGCAAAGTTGTAATGTCACTTTTTAGCAAAGTTAAAATGTCTCTTTATTTAGGTTCAGCAGCTAGCCTCATTCTTATGTGAACTTATTTAAGGGACATTGGGATGTTGGTAACTATGA
>NZ_VHSY01000023.1:0-11371 GCF_013048625.1 Vibrio sp. 11-4(1)
GGCAATAACATAAGGTAATTTGGCTTTGTCACAGGCGAGTATAAAAGGCATTTCTAATCGACCTGTAGCTTCGATGACGACACGTTGAGGTTTGTGTTTCTTAATGGTTTTTATGGCATCGCTGATGTCATTTACGGAATTAATTGCGACTTAAAATAAATAAGTGCGACATCGTTTATTTTAGATAGGCTTTAGTCTTCTCTGGTTTATGTTTTTTACTAATGTGGGAGAGGAATAAAGTTCTATACTAAAATAGCGGTGATCACATCAGAGTGCTGCAATTTCTAAACCTAAAATGGGCTTTGTTGTACTGTTTCCAGTTAGTTGTTTTGTAACGAGGTTTCGGCATGAGGCTACGACGATTGATGGGTGTAGCCGATCAGATCGTTGCTTCTAGATTTAGTTCCATCTATTTAAGCAACAAAGCCTCAGTAACTTATTCAAAGGGAATATACTTGTGTTCTTCTAGATATTCATATAGTGATGTTAGTATGGCTAACTGTATGATCCATAATAATAAAGTAATTACATATGACACAAACTCAAGCACAATGTTATTGTCTCCTGAGAGTATATATTTTAGTACGATTGAACATGCAATAGGGAGTAGTCCAACAAGAATAAACACTTCTTTCCTTATTCCCTCACAGGATAAAATAGCCGTTCTAAATGTAATTCCTCCACTCAGATTTATAGTTGAAGGGAGTACAATAGCTATTTGAGAAATAATCCCCATGGTTGGTAGCATTGCTATTAATATACCAATATTCAATGCATTTAAACTTTTTTGGCCAAATCCGGACCAAAATATAGACATAACAATAAAAAGCGATACTGAAAAGAGTAGAAATGTAATTAATATCAGTGATAATAGCCTTAAAATATAGCTAAGAACTCCATCAAAACCAGAAGAACTACTTGATGAGCGATTAAAAGAAGAACCATTAATGATAATTCTATGTGTCATTATAGATAGGTATATGAAAGAAATAGATGCTAATATAGAGCAAATTGACAATATAATGTGGTACTCAAATTTTCCCATATTATGTTCAAAAGACTTAATAAAGAATTCAAATATATAGATCGCCAATAGCGGAAAAAAAGAAAGTATAATAGAATTTATATTTTCATGTATTGATGATAAAGAATCATTTATTATCTTAAGTATAGATATTTTTTTCTTCATATTTAAAAATCCAAATTAGAAAGGTGGTAATGTTACCAACTTTCCGTAACCAGATAAATACAAGTTAAATCAGCAGATCAACAATCTAGTCGGGATGATTTCACTACTTATCGTCCACCCCAAGGAGTGTTGCATCCTTGACAACCATCACTATTTTCGTTTACTCCACCAGAGTGATTGCTCTCGTTATCATTGCCGTGTTTATCATCCCCAGGTCCACCGTAGTTACCACCGCCATTACCTGACTGATGCGAATCAACGATCAAGTGAACATCATCAATAACTACATACTCAGGAATCCCGTTGAGGGCTCCTGAAGCGAATTTTGCGTATGAAGCATTTACAATCGTAGCTGTATTCTTTGAAGTTGAAGCCGTTGCAGTAGTTCCGATTACTTGGCCATAATTATCTACTACAAATCCCGCTTGGCATATTGCACATCCCGGAACTGGAGCAGTATATACGCTATATTCGTCGCTCATGATACTCTCTAGATCATCCACGCCTTCAAATACTGTTAACCCAACTGTAGCACTCCAAGATGACAAATCATCTTCTGAATAATTCCAATCAAAATTCCCCTCGTCCGTTGTAGTCATTCCAACTGATATACTCACTTTACCTGCAGGATTGTTCCCAGAAATACTCAGGACTGTGCTATGAGGGAAGTGTTGTCCACAGCCACCATTACTCTCACATTGAGGCATTACCTTCGTAGTTATTCCATTAGGGTTGTTGTCAAAAGTAACTGCAACTCGACTTACCTGATTATAGTTGTCCATAGTGTGTGAGAGTAATAAAGTCTCATACTAAGTAATAAAGATTCATACTGAGTATTAAAGTATCATACTAAAATGGCAGCGATCACATAGGTACGCTGCCATTTCTAAAACATTTATGCCCCATTATTTGCTAGACCTTTTACTCGTTCACATCCTTTTCATGGGCTTTTCCCCTACAAAAACTTATCCATTCTTCTAGTGGTGTTCGTTTGTAAACCCCAGTGTTGTATTACGGGGGGTAAATTCCAAGAATAGGCGAAATTTGTCTAGGAGATCGGTGGCGGTCCAACTCACTTAACTCGGTGTCCAAAACTGACGGTGCGGATCACTTTTCCTCCCCCCTCTCTCCAAACTTTGGAGTAAATACCTCTTTTCAAAACTCTCTACGGTAAGTGGTTTGGAGTATTTAAATCCTTGAACTCTTGACACATTCATAGAGTTACAAGCTCTGTGTTGCTCAGGAGTTTCTATTCCCTCAGCAATAATCTCATAGTTAAGTGAGCGTGCAAGTGCACAGATGGCTTCAAACAACTGCCGAGAAGTGTGAACTTCGATATCCTTTAAAAAGCTGCGATCAATTTTGATAATATCGATTGGAAAGTATTTGAGATGAGATAAGGATGAATAGCCAGTACCAAAGTCATCAATGGCGATTTGAATACCTAACCGACTGAGCTCGTTTAACGTTTTCGAAGCGTTGCCTTTCGGGAGTAAACAGTTTTCAGTAATTTCAAACTCAATGTGAGAAGCACAGACTCCATACAAATGCAAAAATGCAGCAACCCTTTCGACCAGTTGAGGAGCGGATAGTTGTTTCGGAGAAAGATTCACTGCTAACGTAAAAGACTCAGGAAAGAAGCATGCTGTTCGCCATATCGACATTTGCCTAATCGCCGTTTCAATCACCCATTCACCAATATTCTCAATGAGCCCAGACTCTTCTGCAATTGGAATAAATACGTCTGGTGGGACGAAGCCTAGATCTGGATGATACCAACGAATCAACGCTTCGGCGCCAACAAGTCGCATTGATTTGTCAAATTGAGGTTGATAATGTAATTCGAATTCCTCTTTTTGTATGGCTTGCTTAAGGTTACTTTCAATGCGTAAACGTTGATCAACCGTATCATGAAAGGCTTTAGAATAGTACTGTGCCTGTTTTCGACCTTTCTCTTTTGCCCTGTATAGCGCGATATCTGAACACTTTCTCAACTCTAATGAGTTTGATGCACACTCAGGATAACTGGCTACCCCGATACTAATAGAAACCTCAATACATTGCTGGTCAATGTTGAAATTACTTTCAAACGCAGAGAGTATACGTCGTACAATTAAGTCAACCTGCTCTTCAGACGCTAAGTTAGTTGCAATCACTGCAAACTCGTCACCTCCTATACGAAATAGAGAATCACTATCTCGAGTGTTGTATTGAAGTCTTTGTGCTACTTCCTGTAAAACATGATCTCCCGTGACATGTCCATATTGGTCATTGATGTCTTTAAAACGATCCACATCGATGAGCAAGAGCGCTAAAGGTGTTTGACTGCGTGAAGCCATGAGTAAAAATTTCTTTAAGCGCTCATCAAAAAAGTGTCGATTAAATACCCCTGTTAACGTGTCAGTCTCAGCCAGTTGTTTTAGCTGAGTGTGAGTCTCGAGTACCTTTTGCTCTAAAAAGTAGCGCTCTGTTGCGATGATAATCGCTCTTCTCAAGCGGATCGAAGAAATTTCATTTTTCATCACGAAGTCTTGAGCACCCATCTCAATACATTTCAAAGCCAACTCTTCGTCATTACTATGGCTGAGCATGACAATAGACGTGGAAAAATCCGAATTTGATTTGAGTGCAATGAGCACTTCCATCCCCGTTGATGGTGGCAGTTGATAGTCCAGTAAAATCACATCAAAAGATTGTTTAAGGGCTTTGTCTAACCCTTCATGAGCAGTTTGCGCTTCTTCTATTATCGAGATAGGCAAATCTGTACTACGCAATGTTTTCTTAATTGCAAGTCTATCGATGGTATCGTCATCAATAATTAATACTTTCATATGCTGCCGCCATGAGTCATTGAACTGGTAATTCTACGATGCGCCAGTAGTTATCTAAAAAAGCAAGAACTTCATTAAAGTCCTGGCTCACCGAAGATTTGACCATGTAACCTGCGATATTTTTTTCATACGCTGCCGTAATTTCTTCATCTCTTCTCGAGGTGGTTAGCACAAAAATCACTAGAGAGCAGAGCTCATCATCTCTTCTCACTTCACCAAGAAATTCAAGTCCATTCATTCGAGGCATGTTTAAATCGAGAAGCACAATACAAGGGGGAGGTATTTCCCCATTTCGCAAGCATTCTAAGGCTTCTATTCCATCTCTAGCTCGGTAAATAGGGTTAAGTAACTTCAAAGTGTTGAGTGCTCGCTCGATGCCCATTGCATCAATATCATCATCTTCAACTAAGAGAATATTAACAGGTTTACATTCAGGGGATGTCATGAGGCTTCCTTAACGAGTACGGGGTTATTTTTGGGCCATGAGAAACGGAAAGCACATCCTCCGAGTGGGCTAGAGTCAATAGAATAATGGCATGAGTATAAATCCAGAACTTTCTTAATAATAGAAAGACCTAAACCACTTCCCTCAACAGTGTCTCTCGGTTGTAAGGTATGAAACAATTCAAACACTCTCTCCCTGAATTGTTCTGGGATCCCTGGTCCATCATCTTCAACCACAAACTGATACATGTCTCCGATATCCTCTCCTGAGACATAAATGGTTCCTATTTCCTTGTGGTGATGTTTGACGGCGTTGCTGATTAAATTACGAAGTATTAATTCAAGAGGTGTAGTTAATGTCTCAAACTCTCCGATATGGTTGTGGCAAACCAAAGAGATCTTACGTTGGGGAGAAATCAGTTCTAATGTCTCTTCACAATATTGCTCGAGATTAAATCTCCCTAGCTGGCCAGGCTTACGCCCCACACGAGAGTAAGCGAGTAAATCATCCAACAGTTTTTCCAACCTCTGCACGCGGTTGCTCAGCAAAGACGCATATTGTTCTGTTTGAGGGGTTAAAAACTCCGATAATTCCTCGATTAACCAAGTCACTAGCTGGGAAATACCGCGTAAAGGGGCTTTCAGATCATGAGAGGCGACATAGGCGAACTGATCAAGTTCTCTATTTGCCTCTTGCAATGCTTGATTTCTGACTTGAAGGTCTTTTGTGACCGTTTCTAACTTGTCTGTGCGCAATTGCAAATCTTTGGTCAAATGCTTTGCATACTCATCGACTCGCTCTTTTTCACGAACCAACATGAGAAATAAGATAAATAACAAGACATCCACGATAATACCGAAGATAAGAATAAGCAGAGGTTGAGTGGTATTTTGCTGCGCTTCAAACAACGGCGAACTTTGAATAACGAAGGTCCAAACTCTACCGTATATATTCAACTCTAGAGTTTGTGTAAAGTGCGGATCTGAATGATGGCGAATGTTTGATACATTAAGATCACTGTACAGTAATTCTTGATTATCATAGAGACTGAAATTCACGAGTCGTTTCTCTCCAGAGAGAGTCCCGTTCATCAATTTATTTACAATAAATGGGGCGTATACTAAACCTAAGAAACCATCTTTTGTATCTCCGTAGTACTCAGGAACTTCATCAGAAAACCAGGGGGCATAAAACAGAAAACCCGGCGCCTTTTCCGAGTCTTGAACTAAGGTAATTGGAGCAGTGATGGTGGCTGTATTTGTTAATCTGGCGTTTTTGGCTGCGGTGTATCGGTTGTTTTCATGCGCCATGTCTAGTCCCACGGCCTTTAGGTTATTTTGCATTGGTTCAATGTAGGTAATAGGCCAATATTCGGAAGCAGTTCGAGCAGGATGCGGCATATATTCAGACAGTTGCTTTCTTTGCCATTCTAAATACCGCTTTATTTTGTTATCAGGAACGTAGTGAATAACACCAATACCGTTGATGCCAGGAAAGTGTCGAGGGACATCAAACTGGTCAGCAAAAATTTTCCAGTCTGCTCTTGAGGCAGGAGCTTGATACATATGTAAGGCTGACACTCCTGCGAGCAGTGCCTCCTCATATTTCGACATCCGTTCTTGTACGAGTTCGACCAACTGATGGGCTTGAAACTCAAATTGAGTTTTTGCTTTTTGTTCCACCTGACTCGAGGTTACCGCCCAAGCGGTAAGAGTGAGCACGGCTGACAAAAAAAGTACAAGCCAATGATACCAATGGAGTGCACTTGCCCGTTGAGTCAATAAAGTTATCGTCAAAATTTAACTGACCTTTATAATTGTTATATGTAAATCAACATAATTGATTATTAAATTATATGCAAATATGTTCTTTTTTATGTTTTCTTGTTTGGTTTTATGGGTAGTTTCGTTTCTTCAATAGGTTGCGCGAAAACAAGTCGCCATGGTCTGAGCTGTCTTATCATTAGTGACCACGGTTTCATTATTAAAAAATAAGTGACTAGCGGGCTTGCAACCGTAACTCTCTGAGCTTTAGGCGGGCTTTGTTGCTTAAATCGATGGAACTAAATCAAGAAGCTACGATCTGATCGGCTACACCCATTAATCGTCGTAGCCTCATGCCTAAACCTCGTTACAAAACAACTAACTGGACGCAGTACAACAAAGCCTTAATAAACCGTGGTTCTCTGACCTTTTGGATTGATGAGGAAGCGATAGCCGAGTGGAAGCAAAACAAACAAGGCAAGCGCGGCAGACCTCGCCAATTCAGCGACTTAGCCATTACTACTGCACTGATGGTGAAACGCATATTCTCTATGCCGTTGAGAGCACTGCAAGGATTTCTAGACTCGGTATTTAAGCTGGCTAACATCCCGCTAGTTTGTCCGCACTACACCTGTATAAGCCGTCGAGCTAAGGAAGTTGAGGTTTCATTTAAAACTAAAACCAGAGGTGCGATACAACACCTAGCCATTGGTGCCACTGGCCTCAAGGTTTATGGCGAAGGTGAATGGAAGGTCAAGAAGCATGGTACTGACGGGAAGCGTAGGGTTTGGCGTAAGCTGCATATCGCAGTAGATACTAGCACCCACGAAATAGTCGCAGCAGAGCTGAGCTTATCTAACGTAACCGATGCCGAAGTACTTCCCAACTTGCTTAAGCAGACACGTCGTAAAATCATTGAGATATCAGGCGATGGTGCTTATGACACAAGGAATTGCCATGATGCCATACGGATCAAGCGAGCTGTTCCACTCATTCCGCCACGAGAAGGGGCAGCCTTCTGGGAACGAGGACATCCTCGCAACTTAGCAGTAGGTTGCCAGAAGCTCTACGGCTCCAACAAGAAGTGGAAAAAGCGGTATGGTTATCATAAGCGCTCGCTCTCAGAGACAGCAATGTATCGGGTAAAACAGTTGTTAGGTGGGAAACTAAGCCTAAGGAATTACAACGCTCAAGTTGGCGAGACTTACGCTATGCTCAAAGCGTTGAACAAGCTTACAGGGCTTGGTATGCCTGAAACTCAGTATGTTGTATAGGAATTGCTCAATTCAGGCGGTTTGGTTTCCTGTCCGAATTACGCAACAAAGCCGATTGGGACATACAGTCGTGGTGATATTCGCTATAACAAACTGTTTAAGAGTGATTCGCAACGCGTGGCATTTTTGCTATGCGTTGGTTTTAGTGTTTAAGGTTGTATGCGGAAGCTTCGGTATTGCGTTGCTCACACCTTAACAGGGCGTTATGTGCTTTGCGGCATATGTCACAAACTATGAAACAGATGAGAGTAAAATTCCTCGGAAAATATCTTATAAAATAGGTTTTTCATGAAGTTCAATAGTTTACTTTTCATCGCTTTCTGTTTTGTCTCTAGTTCAGCCATCGCTTCTACCAGTACCTTAGAGTGCGTATATAAAAAGTATTCAGACCCAGAGGGTGTTCATACGGCAAAGAGTGATTTCATTCTTAGATATCTAATTGAACCAGATGCCGACAAAGTTTATGTGCTGGGGAACAATGGTAGTAATGAGGTGGTAAAGGTTCCTGGAAATGATCATGTGTCATTTTTGGAAGCGACTGGGGCAGGTAATGTGATGGTCACTACGATTACAAATACAATGAATACAGTTCATAGTCGAAACACAGTTGGCTTTGGTGGTGACCTGATTCCATCTCAGTACTACGGGAAATGCACAGCCAAGTAGTACGCACATAACAACTGTTTAAGAGTGATTCGCAACGCGTAGCATTTTTACTATGCGTTGAATTTAGTGTTTAAGGTGTTCTGCGGCAGCATCGGTATTGCGTTACTCACACCTTAACAGGGCGTTATATGCCTCTTGCCAGCGTCATATGGGTGGTAGTTTGACGAATAAGTATAATTTTTTGTTTTAACCGTCGATGAGGTCGAAAATGTCTGGGTATATAGATGTAATTATTGAAACATATGTTGGTAAGAATACTACTTCTAGCTCTGGGGTAAGAGCTAGACCAATTAAAGGTCAAGGTTTGGATATATCAATGAATGTTGAATGTTCTTCAAAAATGCGCAAATCCTACCCTGTGGGAACCAAGTTTCTTATCAAAGCTAAAAAGATAAGCAAAGAGGGTGGACCTGAATTCCTTTATGCACACTACAACTCACCATATAAAGTTGTTGAGTAACGATCTAATGTTAAGTGCAGTGAAGCAAATTAGTGCGCAAAAGACATCATCAATAACAGTGCTAAATTTCAATAAACTTTTAGTAGAGGCAAAGGTACCTAGAACACTTATGGGGTACGACTCGTGGGGAAACTTCTCTTTTTCTCAGGTGTTATATGTGTGATGGGATAGGATATATTGCAAGACGGACACGTGATAATCAAAATGCTCCAATTACCATCAAAAGAACAGTGGATGGGGTAAAAACAACGTGTGGTTATCATCTCCAGAAAAATGAAAAGATAGCTTTCCATAAATTGGGTTTATCCGGCATATAACAAACTGTTTAAGAGTGATTCGCAACGCGTGGCACTTTTACTATGCGTTGGTTTTAGTGTTTAGGGTGGTATGCGGCGGCTTTGATATTGCGTTGCTCACACCTTAACAGGGCGTTAAATTCACTAACTATAGTATTTTAAAATGCTGTTCTATATAATCTGTTCAGAATTAAATATGAGTAAGGTTTTATATGGAAAACACAAGTACTAAGCAAGTAATTACCGCGCCAGTGGCATCAATCATTGTTACTTTGACAATATGTTTGACCGTGCTGTTTGCATTGGGATCTTTCAAGGCATCAAATTTAGATTATGCGACAGTTAACTTTGATGGTGGTTATAAAAAAATTGGAGTCATCAGTGAGCAACGTAGCTTTTCAGATGTTGAGGTCAAGTTTAATGACAAAGTGTTATGGTCAGGCTCATTAGATTACGTTGCTGGGGAAATTGCCAATAGCATAGCATCTGAAAAAGATCCTCAGAATATCACATGGAAAGAAGGCGTTACCTTAAGCGGGACAGCTGGTGTTTCATGGGATGGAAGTGAAAGTTCGTTTAAGCTAACGACGGAAACAATCGATTTAGTATCAACTAAGGAAGTTCCATTGTTAGTTCAAGACGTTATTACACAACTACGCACGTTGGACAGAAAGGTAAAAGACGAGAACGATATTAGTGCAAAGCAAGCATTAACTTTTTCAGAAGCTCCTAGTGCTTCATTTACTTTGACGAAGTTTCTTGCAGCATTAAGAAATATGTAAGCCGTTAATTTAACAAAGCATTTAAGAGTGATTCCCAACGCTTGGCATTTTTAGTGCTAATCGTTGGGTTTTGTGTTTATGGTGGTATGGTTAGGGTCAGTGGTAGCGTTGCTCACACCTTAATGCGGCGTTATAGCTCAGGTCAGGTTTACTGCTCCAAAAATTATAGCTACGTTAATCACGTATAGTTTTGCTATCTATACGTTACTTGCGTATACTTTGCGTATGAAAAGTGTATTTGTCGAATCAACCATATTTGAAAAGTACCGTAATGAATATCTCAGCGATGATGAGTTTAGGCTTTTTCAAGCTGAGTTAATGTCTAACCCGAAGCAGGGTGACGTGATTCAAGGTACAGGTGGTTTGCGAAAGATTCGAGTTGCAAGTAAAGGTAAGGGCAAGCGTGGTGGCTCTCGCGTTATCTATTACTTCCTCGATGAAAAGCGTCGTTTCTACTTGCTGACGATTTACGGCAAGAATGAAATGTCTGACTTAACCGCAGACCAAAAGAAACAACTAAAGGCTTTTATGGAGGCGTGGCGTAATGAGCAATCGTGATCTATTTGCGGAGTTAAGTTCAGCACTTGTTGAGGCTAAAGAGCATTCAGAGGGCAAGCTTACCCTTAAAACTCATCAAGTTAACGACATCAGTGAGTTAAATATCTCACCTGATGAAATCGTGAGTATTCGAGAGCAGTTTAATATGTCTCGTGGTGTTTTTGCTCGTTTGTTGCACACATCATCTCGTACGTTAGAAAACTGGGAACAAGGGCGTAGCGCACCAAATGGACAAGCAGTAACCCTTCTAAAGTTGGTTCAGCGTCACCCAGAAACCCTGTCGCACATCGCTGAGCTATAACAAACTGTTTAAGAGTGATTCGCAACGCGTGGCATTTTTGCTATGCGTTGCTTTTAGTGTTTAAGGTGGTATGCGGTGGCTTCGGCATTGCGTTGCTCACACCTTAACAGGGCGTTATGTTCATGGGGGTAATAGTTGAAAAAAGTAGTATTAATTGGAACCAGTCATCTGACTCAGTGGGATCTTGAACGTACCGACTTCTCAGATTATGTTGCATCTATCGTTAAAGAGCATGATATAGCAGCAATCGCTGAAGAAATTGATGGGAAGCCGAGCGTAGTACAGAAAGTTGCAAACGATGTTGGACTTGAATATCTGAATATTGAGGCAAATGCAGAAGAAAGGATTGCTCTGGGAATCTATTCCAATCTATCTATGATCGAGAACGACATATTTATGGAGTTTGATGATCATGAGTCAGAGGAAGCTTTAGAAGAATTGGAACTCAGAAAGCAGCATGGCTACCGCTTGCGTGAACAAGAATGGCTTAATAGGGTTAACGCGTTAGATATATCTCCATTATTAGTGGTCTGTGGTGCGAATCATGTTTATCCATTCAAGGATTTATTACAAGAAAATGGCTATTTAGTTCAAGTTGCAAGTGCGTTGAGAGAATGAACATAACAAGAGACTATGGCGTCAATAGTTAATTTTTGAGGCTATCTGTATCCCACATAACACCATCTTTCTCATGCAGGCAACAATGGCAACTTTTTTCGGTTTTCCTGCCGTAAGTAGTCGTTCATAAGTTGCTCTGAAAACAGGGTTGCATTGGATAGCCGACATCATCGCCATGTACATAACGG
>NZ_VHSY01000024.1:0-10710 GCF_013048625.1 Vibrio sp. 11-4(1)
CGTACTTGTTACCGGTCTCTCAATTGAGGAGCCATCGTTCAATCGAACTACCAGATAGAAGAACTTTAGTTGCAGCTAAAGTCTGGGTCTCACCTTACCCGATTGGAGTACTTATTATCCATACAAAGCGTTTAAGAGTGATTCGTAACGCGTGGCATTTTTACTATGCGTTGGTTTTAGTGTTTAGGGTGGTATGCGGCGGCATCGGTATTGCGTTGCTCACACCTTAACAGAGCGTTATATGCAAGGAACGGAGGTCAATTGAATTATCCTATTTTATACATATTTTCGGGTCTCCCAGCTTCAGGTAAATCGACTCTTGCTAAGCTGTTGGCGGCTAAAGTGGGTGCTACGTATGTTCGCATTGATACAGTAGAGCAAGGGCTTCGAGATCTTTGTAACTTCAAAGTTGAAGGTGAAGGGTATCGTTTAAGCTATCGTATAATCAGAGACAATTTAGAGCTTGGGATTAGCTGTATCTCAGACTCTTGTAATCCTATCGAGCTTACGCGACGCGAATGGCAGGAAGTCGCAGAAAGTGTGGGGGCTAAATTCATCAATATTGAAATTAGTTGCTCAGATAGCAGTGAACACGAACAAAGAGTCATCACTCGTAGAAGTGAAGTAACAAACCTAAAATTACCTGACTGGAAACAAGTGCAGAACCGTCATTATGAAGCTTGGAAAGCCGATGTAATCAAAATAGACACGACAGGTAAAAGTATTGAAATAGCTTTCGCCGAACTAACTGAAAAGCTAGGCGTGTGAAATTGCATATAACAATAAATTTAAGAGTGATTCACAACGCTCGGCGCCTTCACTTCAAGTGAGTTTAGTATTTATGGCACAATGCTTTAGGTCTGGTGGTGGCGTTGTTCACCACTTAATGCGGCGTGAGTTTGCTAAAGGCTAGCGGTTAACTAGCCTAAGCTTGCTCTCACATCTGCAATGGTGATGAAGAGTTTGTTTTCAGCATCTTGAAATGCTTGAAAACCATAGCGTTCATAGAAATGTTTTGCTCCATCTTTGGCATCAACGATAACAACTGGAAATGCAACGCTATCACTAGCGGCTAATAGCTTTCTGAGTGCGTCGATAAGCAGCCACTCCCCAAAGCCTTTCCCTTTGTATCGGTCATCGACAGCAAGACGGGCAATCAGACCACCAGAGGTGGATGATTGGTGCTTTTTTTGTAACTTATCGGGCAATGCCTTTAATTCAATTGGCGTCATTGTAAGCGTGTAAAAGCCTATGACATGTGAGTTGTCGTTATCATCTTCCAAAACAAACGTTCTGGTGTTGTCCTTCTTTGCTTGCTGACTCGCCATTACTTTTAAGTAATTATTGAGAGCTTCGATGCCACAGTTGAATCGGTTTCTATCGTGTTTAGCTTTATCTAGAAGTACCGTATTCATCATTGAATCTTGCTCTCGTATCGATCAGCAGCAGCTTTTAGTTTTGAGTTCTGTGTTTCAGGACGGTCTAAAGCTTCCATGAGCAACATCGCATCTGCTTGGCTCAGTTTAAAAGCCTGCTCACGTTCGATGACTTGTTTAGCTTTTTCGATTGCAGCGCTTAGAACAAACGAGTTGATGCTAGACATGCCGGCTATCGCGGCAGCCTTAGTCAGTAAGTCTTGTGTATCGACATCAACTCTAGCGGTGATGCGAGGCAAAGTAGTAGCCATAATGTTATCTCCTATTGTGTCAAAATGTCACATGTGTATTATGGTCTTAAAGCGTGCAATAAGCAATCTCTGTGTCACTTTGGCACGCAAACTAACAAACAATTTAAGAGTGATTCAGCACGCTTGGCATTTTTGGTTTGGGTTTAGCTAAGTGTTTACGGTGGTAAAATGAAGTACCGTGGTCACGTACTTTACACCTTAATTGGGCGTTAAGTGCAATCAACAATAGTGACATCAAAAAGTAGGGAAGTATGAGTATTAATGTAAAGTGGGATGGTGATTGTCGTTTTAAAGTGTCAACTGAAGACGGATTTACGTTTAATGTTGACGCTACAACTGAGAAAGCCCCTTGCCCAACGGAAGTTCTATTGTCGGCTTTAGGTTCATGCAGTGCTACGGATGTCGTCTTGTTACTGCAAGATCAAGGTTTTGAAGTTAAAGGCCTAGAAAATACGGTTACTTTCGCCCTAACGGAATCAGAACCTCGTTTATATAAATCGGCAAACTTACACTTTACAGTAAATGGCAGTGGTTTTAAGGAGTCTGACATTTTGCGAGCAGCTCAAGAAGCGGTGGAAAAGCATTGTCATGTTTGTCTTATGTTGAGCCCTACGATCGATATCACTTGTTCAGCTGAAGTGGGTAAAAATTGCAACTAATAAACTGTTCAAGAGTGATTTGCAACGCGTGGCATTTTCACTATGCGTTGGTTTTAGTTTTTAAGGTGGTATGCGGCGGCATCGGTATTGCGTTGCTCACACCTTAATGTGGCGTTACTTTTCCATGTTTCAGCCAATCAGCTATATCCTACTTTAGTAATATACCTGACAAGGTTCAGCCCAAAGACGTACGGGTGCAGAGCTTCGCAAACACACCTTTGTCGAGTAGACGACACCTGTTACCAAGTGTCGTCCCTCTAAGAACCCAGCGTGCAACTTTCACCGCACTAGGCTCAAGCCTTCACAAAGGCACCTGATGGCACCCAGCAACTTATAAAGCAGCGAGAGCAGGCTCATGCCAAGAGTTACGGCATGGCTTCTTTGATTTTCTCTTAGCCAAGTATTCTTGGTATTGAGGATCAAAAGGCGTAGCGGCACTCCTGATTTTCACATGTCTCTCTATTGGCACCTTAGCTATTTGGAACAGATTGAACTGACAATCCATATTCATGATCTTCTGCCAACCGTGAAATTGCCATTGACCTTGACGGTTGATGAAGTATTTAAGGGCGATCCAAGTTCTAGATTTTGTTGGATGACGCCTTTTAGCCCAGTGCCATAAAGTATGGAATAGCTTGTGGCCTACATATCCGAATACCTGTTTTGCAACGCAGTGTCGATAGTAATTCGACCAACCCCTGAGTTTCGGAGTTATCAACTTGATTAAATCGTTAACGGGGATGGTTGCGTGCTTCTTGATGAGTTCGCGCAAGTTACTCAAGAGCATCAAAGTGTTGGATTTACTCGGTTTAATGAGCAGTTTTCCTTTGTACTTCCTATGATTAAAACCTAGGAAGTCAAAACCACGGCTGATGTGGGTAATGTGCGTTTTCTCTTCGGAGAGTGTTAAGCCTCTTTCCGCTAAGAACTCAGCGATCAACGGTTTGATATCGTTCTCCAGCACTTCCTTTGAAGCACATGTGACGACGAAATCGTCGGCGTATCCAATAAAATTGGCTCTAGCACCCTTTTTGAGTGCGGTAGACTTTATGCGTTGCTCAAGTCCTGCAAGAGTCATTAGCATCAAGGTCGGAGATATGACCCCACCTTGTGGTGTTCCCTCGTCAGTACGGTAGAACAGCCCTTTGTCCATAAAACCAGACTTTAACCATTGTTCCAACATGCGTTTATCTACGGCAATGTTGTCCATAAGCCATTGATGCCCGATTTTATCGAAACAAGATTTGATGTCTCCCTCAAGAACCCATTGAGCAGATCGTTTCATAGCTAAGCACTTAAAACACTGCGCGATAGCATCGGCAGTGCTGCGGTTTGGTCTGAATCCATAGCTGTTAGGGTCGGCAAGTGCTTCTGATACTGGCTCCAGTGCAAGAAGATGAAGTGCTTGCTGCGCTCTATCGACCATGCAGGGGATACCAAGTGGTCTGAGCTTGCCGTTTTTCTTGGGAATGTAGATACGCTTGAGCGGTTTGGCTTGGTAAGCTTTTCTGCTCAATTGATTGACTGCTTTCATACGGCGCGTGTCTGTGTTCCAGATAACGCCGTCTATTCCAGGCGTTTTGCTGCCTTTATTTTGTGATACCCGCTTAACAGCAAGAAGTTTTGCCGAGCGCGAGTGAGTCAGTATCCACTGCAACGCTTTCGCTTTGCCGTGTTTACCTTCTCGTGTTGCCTTTGCAATACGCATCTGAAGCTTTAAAACATGGGATTCAACGGCTTTCCAGTTTATGGATTGCCATTGAGCACTGTCAGGAGAGGCACCAATCTCTTTTGAAATCATCATTTGCATTTCTCCTTGAATAAAGTTCTTCAAATTATCTTGCAACGGAAGACCAGTCGGAAGTCAGCCCACTTTCGTGCCAGACATTTGCCTGTATCTGCATCGTTACAATGCAGCCTTCGCTTTTTCCAACATCCTCTACCTGCATCACTATCGGTCACAGAGACTTTCCCAGAGGGAGTGATACAGGCTTACCGTGTTCCGTATGTCGCGCAATGTCAGTTTAGATGCCCGCTATGGTGCGGAGAGTTCAACGATCACGAAAGAGCATGGGGCAATCTCTTTCCAACTCTCGTGCCTTTTGGCTACAGCGTATTAACCACTTCCGCTGTTTCGAAGGATAACGCACCTTACGCGGATTCACTTGTGTTCATCATGCTGACTACCTAGCACTCACCCGACTTGTGGTTATCAAGAGGATCGTCCTCTCACGATTTAGATCCCGATCGGCAACTACCAACCTTCGTTACATTGTCAGAGCCGCTACTTTATTCAGGCTCCTAGGTTCATCTGGTGATACAGATGGTTCACTCGTTGAGCGGTGAACAGCGCTTCATACAACTTCACGTCGCACGCCCCAAAGCTTCTTAGAGTAAAAGCTCATAACATGCTTGTTAACGTGCGTTTCCCCTACCAAAAATTATCCGAACGAGCTGATAAATTAACATCCCCTGATTAAGCCTATCTTGCAAACTAATGTTCGTTCACCTGACTTAACCTATTGACTATTAATTAAACCAAATGAGAAAAACTGCATTTTAAGAAGGTGAAACCACAGTTAGGTGGCTAATAAGCGTTATATCACTCCTCTACTGTCTTCATCTGTGATTAGCTGGTTGAACTTCCTACAAATGTCGGTATTCTCCGTGAGATAATGTTACTTGCTGATAGGAATGCGAAAATGAAAGAGTTTTCTTTAAGAATTGCAGAGCGAAAAGATGTGCAAGCGCTAGTCAATGCCTTGTCTGCCTCAAGTAAAGGTGATGATAGCCTTGAAGCAATGAATAGGTTAAGAAACAGAGTGTTAAATGAAATAAATGGACTTATTCCTAACAGCAAAACTTACATAATAGAATACCTTGGTGAGAGCGTCGGCCGACTCCGTTTGGTCGAAGAAGAAAACGAGTTGTTCCTAGGTGGTATACAATTACTGCCAGAGTATCAAGGCATAGGATTGGGAAGTTTGATACTTCGGCATCTTATTAATCATTCAAAAAGTGAAAACAAGTGCTTACGACTTGAAGTTGAAAGAAATAACCCGAGAGCGAAAAAATTATATTTAAGTTTGGGCTTTGTAGTTGAGCAGAGCTTTGAAGACAAAGAGTTCATGGTTAGAGCAATATACAAACGAGTTTAAAGGGAGTGCTGAATGATGTACTCTGGGCTATTGTCACTGGCGTTATCACGGGTCTTTGGTTTGACAGTATGACGTTGGGGAGCGTCATAGGATGGCCATTGTGACAAACATAATAAGTGCTTCACTCGCTGGTATCTTTATCCCTGTTATTTGAGATACGCTAAAAATCGACCCTGCATTATCAGTTTCTGTCATATTGACTACAGTAACGGATGTGGTTGGTTTCGTCGAATTTTAGGCTTAGGTACACTATTTTTAATATAAATCTTCGCGTACAACTTTAGTTATTTTCGGCGGGTGCTCTGACGTTGAAAAAAATAGGTGTTGCCAACAGCGGACACCTATTTAGGGGGACGGAGTTAGTTGTGTATGATGATCGCACCTCGTTTATTGAGTCATACCCATCCGCATCTAGAGGTTTTTAATAGATTATCAGCTATCAATAATCGAACATCTAGAGATGTTGTTTTGATTAAACGGTCGCGTGACCAAGCATCTAGCGTGGTTTCATGATTGAGTTAGTGTCGAGCATGAGGTAATTGGGCTAACAGGTTTGCAAGATACGCAATACTTCAAGTAATTTATGTGCTGCTAATTTAGCGAAACGCATGACACGTTTCTGTCCGTGCGACGTGAAGTCGCATGAAGCTCTGTTCACCGCGATAAGAGTGAACCGTTTGTATCACCAGACGACCCTAAGGCTCTGAATAAAGCAGCGAGCCTGACAATGTAACGAAGTTTGGAATTGTGCCAAACGGGAGCAAAACCGTGAGGGGATGCTCCTCCTGATAACCACGAATTGGGTGAGTGCTAGGGAATCAGTATGATGAATGAAAGTGAATCCATGTAAGGTGCGTTATGCGTGAAGCAGCGGAAGTGGTTAATACGCTGTAGCCAAACGGCTAAGGGAGTAGGAAAGAGGTTGGACAGTGCTCTTTCGTGATCGACAGGCTCCCCGCATTATAGTGGACATCTACCCTGATATTGCGCGACATGCGGAACACGGTAAGCCAGTATCGTTCCTTCGGGAAAGCTGTCTGTGAAGAGAGCCGATAGCGGTGCTGGTAACGGAGGTTGGAAAAAGCGAATGCTGCAGATACAGACGGATGTCTGACACGAAAGTGTGCCCACTTCCAACTGGTCTCCCATTGCAAGATGATTTGGAAAACTTTATTTAAGAAGGAACGCAGATGATCTCTTCTCATGAAGTGAGTGCCCCTTCTGGCAGCGCCCAATGGCAATCCATCGACTGGAAAGCGGTTGAGCGCCATGTGTTAAGGCATCCAGATGCGCATTGCAAAAGCAATCCGAGAAGGTAAACACGGTAAGGCGAAAGCACTACAGTGGATACTGACTCACTCGAAAACAGCAAAGCTTCTCGCTGTTCGTCGAGTATCACAAAACAAAGGCAGTAAAACGCCAGGAATTGACGGCGACACCTGGAACACCGATGCACGTCGAATGGCGGCAGTCAGTTTACTGAGCAGAAAAGGCTATCGGGCCAAACCGCTCAGAAGAATCTATATCCCAAAGAAAAACGGCAAGCTTAGACCATTAGGTATCCCGTGTATGATAGACCGAGCGCAACAAGCGTTACATCTTCTAGCACTAGAACCTATATCTGAAACAATTGCCGACCCTAACAGCTATGGTTTTAGACCCAATCGAAGCGCAGCCGATGCAATACAGCAGTGCTTCAAATGCCTATGCAAAAAGGGAGCAGCACAATGGGTTCTTGAGGGGGATATCAAAGCTTGTTTTGACAAGATAGGTCACCAGTGGCTACTTGGATAATATCCCGACAGACAAAAGGATGCTCAAGCAATGGCTGGGATGTGGCTATATAGACAAGGGGCTGTTCTACAAAACGGCAGAGGGAACACCACAAGGCGGGATAATTTCACCCACCCTGATGTTGCTTACTCTTGTCGGACTAGAAAAGTTAACTAAGTCTATCGCTCGCAAAACAGGCAGCAGAGTAAACTTTATAGGTTATGCTGACGACTTTGTTATCACAGGATCTTCAAAGGAAGCCCTTATGAATGACATTAAGCCGCAACTGATGGCTTTCTTACAAGAAAGAGGCTTAACGCTTTCTGAAGAGAAAACGCATGTGACTCATATCAATGATGGCTTTGACTTTCTTGGTTTTAACGCCAGAAAGTACAAAGGGAAATTGCTCATTAAACCGAGCAAGTCCAACGTATTATCATTCTTACGAAACATGCGTGACCTCATTAGAAAACACGCAACAATCCCAGTAGCCGATCTCATCAAGATGATGAATCCGAAACTACGAGGATGGGCGAATTACTATCGCCATTGTGTTGCTAAACAAACCTTCGGCTATGTTGGCCACCAGATGTTTCTAGCGTTATGGCGATGGTCAGTCAGGCGTCACCCAAACAAGGGGCGCAAATGGATCGCACATAAGTACTTTCTAAACTATCAAGGGCAATGGATTTTCCATGGCTGGTTTAAAAAGGATGGACTGTATGGCGTGATCCGACTGTTTCAAATCGGTCAGATGCCAATTAAGCGACATGTAAAAATCATGAGTCAAGCGAACCCGTTTGATCCTTTTTGGGAAGGTTTTCTCAATGAACGTAAGGTGAAAAACACAGGTCGTAACTCATGGTTTGACCCTGTCGCCACTGCTTTGTGAGTTGCTGGGTTACAATAACGCCTTAGTGGAGGCTTGAGCCGTATGCAGTGAAAGTTGCACGTACGGTTCTTAGGAGGGCGGCATCTGGTAACAGGTGTCGCCTATCCGACAAATAACGTTCAGAAAAAACTGTATGGTTCGATGGAGGAGTTACAAAAAGATCTGGACGAATGGATGGACTACAAAAATCATCGTACTTATCAAGGAAAAATGTGCTGTGGCAGAATGCCAATAGAAACATTAGAGGATGGGAAATCAATCTGGACTGAAAAGAATCTAGCCCAGACGTAATTTGACAGGCACTGAGTCGAAAAGTGTGTAACTGTCAGATCATGTCTGAACTATTATAGTTTAGTTGATCACTACGGTGCTAGCTGTTACTTTCCTTCTATTATTCCTGATTATGGTTTTTTTTGAAAACAGTTCTGTCAATTATTGCCTTTGTCACTTCCTTATTTTCATCCGAACTCTTTTCCTTTATCGTGTTGACTTGTTTATGCCTCTTTCAAAGTTAAAAACAGGCTTCATTGTTGTATCGAATATCTGTTTGCAATAATTACTCTAATGATACCGTAGATTTTAATCTGACGTACCATTTTTTTACTATGCTCCTCCCTGTAAGTGATTGATTTAATAGATAATAAAATTTTAATCAAGAAATGCATATCTATTATTTACACATAGTGTATAGTATCTGAAGCTCAAACAGTGAGCTATTGATAATACATTTAGTTCAAGATCTTCTCAGTTTTTATTCGATTAAGTTCGTCATATCTATCCTGCGATACCTTTTTCTTCATTCCTTATTTAGTAGCTTTCTTTTTTATTAATTCAATGTGTCGAGATATATTATGTCAAATAAAACAACTGGATCAGTAAAATGGTTTAATGAAACTAAAGGTTTTGGATTCATCACTCCAGATGACGGTGGTACTGACCTATTCGTTCATTTCAGATCAATTGTTGAAGAAGGTTTCAAAACATTATCTGAAGGCCAAAAGGTTTCTTTTAATGTTGAACAAGGTAACAAAGGCCCACAAGCTGACAACGTTACTTTAGTATAAGAATTATTTAAAAGATCTCTTCGTTAGTCGAGGTCTTTTTTGTTTAATTTTAATAATCAGCCCGATGACTCTAAAAAATAATCTAAAATAATATTGGTATTTCTTGGTCTGTTACCAGAAAATAGGTAAAAAATGATGTACTAAAAAACCATGTTCTTACTAGGTAAAATACCAGCTTCTTTGACCTCTATTTTCATTTTGTGAACTTGAAAATCAAAGATTCATACGTGAGGTTTCGGAGGCATTTTTGTACTCATATCAAAGAAGGAGGCTATCCTTTGAAAAAACCATCGATTAAGAGTAACTCAAGAGTGGTAAAAAATAAAAGATCTAGTACAAATGATAATTATAATAGTATTCATAAAATTAGAAAAAAAATTGAAGATATATTGTTAGAACGAGAAGAAAAAAAACTTTGGGATTTATAAGGTAAGTAGTTATATGAGAAAACCAGTAAGAAAGAAATCGATAAAAAAAACGCAGAAAAACAACTTCGAAGAACGATTTTCTATGATGGTAAAAGAATATCAAGAAGCTAAAGAAACTCTAGAATCTATGGAAGTAGGTTCAAAAGAATATATGGTTCAAAATAAGTTATGCGATAAATTATTTTCAAATGCTGAACGATACATTAATAAAAATTAACCATTTGAAATAGTTTCGTCTACTCTATATCAAATTTACCCAAACTTTTTCTACTAAGAATTACGACCTCTCTTACCTCTTTTAGTATTGATGTCTTAAGTGTTACACTGGTGTTGAACATAAAGTTACGTAAGAGAGGCGGGGTTGTTGAGCACTTTTATCATGGCCTAGGTTTTACCAACTTGAGCAAGTTTCTTGAGCTTAGTTTCTCCCCCAGCAACTACTTCACTTGATACATGGCTGTTTCGGAGAGTGAGCACTTGCCATAACCATAGCGCTTTTTCCACTTCCTATTTGAACCGTAGAGCTTCTAGCAATGCGAGGATCTCCATGTGCCCTTTCGTTTGTGCTGGTGTCTACGACTAAATGTAACTTGCGCCAGATTTTACGTTTTCTTTCAGTTGACCTTCCATTCATCATAAACCTGACCCCGGTAGCAACAATGGCTAGATGTTCTATTACGCCTCTGGTTTCATACTTCTCTACAAGGCTCGTTCCGTTGTAGAAAAACTACCAAATCTGTCCTTATGCGGACATAAATAACCTATACTAATAGTTAAAGATGTATGCTCTCACATAACTACACGTCGCATAACGCTAGTGATAAAAAGAGCCTAGTAATTAGGGGTTACTGTAGAGCTGAGATATAGTTAGAAATCATACAAGCTAATAATTTCTGATTATATTAGAAGTTTAAATAGACCGTCCCTATCCTAAGGCAACACTTAGTAACTAATCGTAAACTGCACACAATTTACTCTAGTTGATTAAGCGCTACCTACCTCATTCAATTTTGCATAGGTCAAATTCCTTACCTATAGCCGGAGGGCAT
>NZ_VHSY01000025.1:0-10509 GCF_013048625.1 Vibrio sp. 11-4(1)
TACCTTTCGTTCTCAGTGAGGTGTGTGTATTTCATGTTTTTTACTTCTTGGCGGGAGCAAACTTCATGATTATCGCATCTCACTGTTTTTATGTTCAGAGGTGTCGCACTTCGTACTTGAATCCAAGTGGTATAACAAACTGTTTAAGAGTGATTCGCAACGCGTGGCATTTTTACTATGCGTTGGTTTTAGTGTTTAAGGTGGTATGCGGTGACCTTTGTATTGCGTTGCTCACACCTTAACAGGGCGTTATGTGAACAAAACTGAGATTGATGTCGAGTTTATGAAAATATGATGCTCGACAGTTTCTGAACTGGAACAAATACTACTTCAAATCATAAACTTGGAGCGTCAGCATTGTGAGGTTTGTTTTAGTTGCACTAACACTGAACCATTTCATTTACTTATATTTCGAGTACTTTATCGACGGTGTAATGAGTAACCCTAGCGAAGCAGGCCAAGCTCCTGGGTATGGGATGGTTTACTCATTGTTGCTCTTTCCTTTCCAGCTTTTTCTAGAACTAGTATTAATTGTCGCTTTGCTGTACCAAACTTTAATAGTTCGTCAATGGAAAGGGAGCATATGGTACTGGTCTCCTTTTTTATTAACGTTGCTTCTGATCCTAGATATTGGATACTGAGTTTGCATGTTCACATAACAAATTGTTCAAGAGGGATTCGCAACGCGTGGCATTTTTACTATGCGTTGGTTTTGGTGATTAAGGTGGTATGCGGCGGCTTTGGTATTGCGTTGCTCACCCCTTAACAAGGCGTTAGGTTTAAGGAGTTGACTATCAATAGATTTCTCGTATTAACAACAATGTTTGCATCGTTTATAGCAAGCGGTGAGCCAGTAAATTCAGAATATTGCTCGGAAACTGTCATTCAATCAAATAGGTTAAAAGCAGGACAAATGGTGAGAGTTCAGCAAGGGGAATTGAGAGTCAATGTGTACCGAAGAAGCGATGAGGAAATAGCTAGAGCTAAAAAGCATGCAGGCAGCAATTTTGATGAAAAGTATCCTGCTTGGTGGCCTAAGGACAAATATCCTCTCAAGTTTATTTCCAAAGTCGAACGCTCAATAGTTCCAAAGTACTTCGTCTTCTATGATCGTAGCCCCATTAATGGAGCCATTGTTACGTTGATTAATTCTAATTGGTATGATGAATCAGAAGACTTAAATTATCTCGGTACTGAGTGGCTACCTGGCCTCATAGACTATGACAATCAAGTTTACTATGACACTACTGGCCGACCTGTTAAGTGGGGGCAAAAGTCTGAGGAGGTGGAACTTTCAAAAGTACCACTGTTAATTCCTCGGCATGAATATGACAAAAAGTCGGGGTCAATTAGACTTCTTTGCCAATAAACCTAACAAGGCATTTAAGAGTGATTCGCAACGCTTGGCAGTTTCGCTTCGCTCAAGTATAGCCAAGCGCTGCTCACACCTTAATGCGGCGTTAGGCAATAGAGGTTAAAATGAGTATTAGCGACGTAAAAGACTTGTTTCAGATGTTTGGAGTTTTTGGTATCGGAGCAATCATAGGCGCTGGTTTTCTCTTTTTTATATTGAAGTCATACTTGCCTTCCTATTTTTCAGAAAAAGCAAAAAATCTAGCGACCAAAGAAGATATTGGTGAAATTACTAGCGAGGTTGAACAAGTAAAATCTGGTTATGCAGAGATGCTTGAAGAAGTTAGAAGTAATCACCAACTGAGGTTAGCTTCAATTGAGAGAGAAAAGCTTCTTAAGAAAGAAGTATACCTCAACAGCGTAGAGGCTTTGACTAAATATCAGGGATCTTTGGCTGTTATGGCTAACCTGGATATACCAAATCAAATAATAGCGGATTCCTTTTCTGAGAATGCTGCTCAGATTACCAAGATCACTTTGGTTGGCACGGAGGAAACGGTAAAGAATTTAACTAACTTTACTGGAGAAGTCGGGGCTGCATTTATGAGTCTTTTTCTTGAGCGAGGTGTGCTAATGAACCGAAAGGTTCACATAGAGTTCTTAGAAACTTGCAGGAAAAAACACAACGATGAAATCGAACGCTGTCTAACGATTATGAAAAACATGAATCTAGATGGCATTGTAGAAGAAGGTGCATGGGAACGCATAAATCGAGCTTTCGAGAATGAAAGTAAGTATCGAGATCAAGTCACATCCGAAATTGACGCCAACTGGGCTGTCCAAAATGAAGAGCATTTTAAGTTTACTAAGCGTTGTATGTCAGAGTTCTTTCGGGTTAATGATTTAACTCCACATATACTGCTTTCTGTGCGCAAAGAACTCGACCTTGAGTTAGACGAAAGTGAGTATCTTAAAATCCATGCAGATAGTTTAGAAAAAGGTCGTATAGTTTTTGAAACGTTTATGAGTAATTTGCAATCTATTGCCTAACAAACTGTTTAAGAGTGATTCGCAACGCGTGGCATTTTTACTATGCGTTGATTTTAGTGATTAAGGTGGTATGCGGGAGCTTCGGTATTGCGTTACTCACACCTTAACAGGGCGTTAGCACTGGGTTGGCATTCAAAGGTTAAAAGTTTCTGTGTTTATTGGTTTCTATTCCTAGCTTTACACCTGATCAAATGTGCCTTTAATGTTCGCTCCGGTGGCACTATATGCCAAGGTTTCGCTTTGACTTCATCGTTTACGGTTTCTAACTTTTGGGTGATTTCTCTGGTGTGGTTTCTTTAGCACTGAGATATTTTCGTCAAAGCTAGGTTTCTTTGAAGCTGCTGTTAAAGTCCTAAGCCCGTATCCTTTGCTAATTGGAAACTGGTGAAAAAAGGGCAGTTAAGCATGTTTTTCTTCTAGCCAACTTACGTCTTGAAGCTAATTTTAAGTTTGACAGCTTTTCGTTTAGCTTCAGTGTTTTTAGCCAACAGTTTCGTGCTATATTTCAATATCTTGGCGTATATCAACGGCTTTAAAGGCAGCGTGCTAACAAACAGTTCAAGAGGGATTCAGCACGCGTGGCATTTTTGGTATGCGTTGGTTTCGGTGTTGAAGTGCCATGCAGTAGTTTTGGTATTGCGTGCTTCACCCCTTAACTGGGCGTTATGCCTCACGATGAAAAAGGAACTTTCGATGTTTAAAATCGAGACTAAGCGTTTGATTATTCGGGATATGAACCCGAGCGATGAAAGTGCTTTTGTTGCTATGTCTCAGGACGCTAAATATCAGCGTTTCTATGACGAAAGTGATTGTGACCCTAATAAATATAAAGAGCTAACAAACTTGTTTATAGCTCAGGCTTCTGAAGAACCAAGAAAATCATATCAGCTAGCTGTTGAATGTAAGGATTCAAGGCAGTTTATTGGGACTGTTTGTTTGCGCTTGGAAGACAATCAACAAGCTTCAATGGGGTGTGCGTTTTCAAGATCATCGCAAGGGCATAAACTAAGCTATGAAGCGGCTTTAGCTCTAGCAGACTTTGGTTTTTCTGAGTTGTGTGTTCACCGTATCTATGCGGAGACAATTAGTAAGAACCTAGCAGCAATTAAGCTCTGTAAGTCTTTAGGTATGCGTCAAGAAGGACACTTTAGAGAGCATCGCTTTTTCAAAGAACAGTGGTGGGATACAGTAGTTCTGGCAGTTCTTCGAACCGACTGGGACAAAGGCATAACAAAGCATTTAAGACGGATTCCCAACGCTCAGCATTTTCAGTTCAAATAGGCTAAAGTGATTAGGGTACAATGCTTTAGCTTGGGTGGAGGCGTTGCTCACCACTTAATGCGGCGTTAGGCGAAAGGTGGATTATGGAAACATCAGAAGTAATATTTTCGATTGAGTGGTATGTAAAATCGAAGAATTTGGCATTAAAAAATGCACTCGCTATTCGATGCCCAATGAGTCTAGATACACAAGAAGAACACAGACAATACTACTCACAGTATCTGTCATCTGTATTGTCCATAACAGAGTTGTTGTGCGATAAAGCCACTCCCTTACGAAACGAATTTAGAGATAAACTATATTCAGAGTTGGGAGGCGAACATATTGATGGCTCCAAATATTACGACTACCTTCGAGAGCTGAGAAATAGTGTTGTACATAGAGGCATGAACTTGACAGCTAGTGCGCATATTGTGAATGACTTCCCATTGATATTGGCTCCAACCCCTGTGACTAATAGAAATGGCAACCAAGTCCATGAAGCTCCGGAAAAGTATTTTCTCTCAATAATTGAACACGTGGAAACAGTAGTTCCTGCTTTGGTGATTAAGCATATTGAAGATAGTGGCTGGCACAGTATATTTATTTGTAATGAACAAGCCCAAGAAGAGTCTAAGCGTAAGGTGGAACAGTCTGAAGCGATGCCTGACTGGGTTAAACAAGAAGCACTTCGAGTAATTCCAGACATTGATATGCTGGATATGCAAAAGCAGAGAATGAAATCAGCACTCGAGAATATAAGGACTACAGTAGCGCTACCGAAAATCGCCTAACAAAGCATTTAAGAGTGATTCGCAACGCTTGGCAGTTTCGCTTCGCTCAAGTATAGCCAAGCGCCGCTCACACCTTAATGCGGCGTTAGTACGGGTTTGACATCAAAGGTCATAAGTTTTGGTGTTTATTTGTTTCTGTGCTCGTCTTTACACCTTTCAGTTTGTACCTTTCACGTTCTTTCCGGTGGCACTATATGCGGAGTGTTTGCTTTGATTTCACCGTTTACGGTGTCTAACTCTTACCCTATTTCTTTGGCGCTTCTTCTCTTTCGTGGTTTTTACGAAGTCAGAGTTGTCTTTCTTTGCTATTGCCGTCGAAGTGCGAGGATCGAATCCTTTTCTAATTTGAAGCCAGTGAAAGTAGGGCAGTTCAGTGCGTTTTTCTTCTAGCCAACTTTCGTCTTTCAATCGGGGTAAAGTTTTGTAGCTGCCCGTCTCACTTCAGTGTTCAAAGCCTTTCATATTATGCCAGTTTTCAATATCTTGGAGCGCATAAATAGAAGTAGCGCATGTACTAACAAATTGCTTAAGAGTGATTCGTAACGCGTGGCATTTTTACTATGCGGTGACTTATGGTGATTAAGGCGCCGTGCGGTAGCTTTTGTATTGCGTTACTCACACCTTAGCAAGGCGTTATGTGCTAGGGAGATAAACGTGAGAATCGAAGAAACTCAAGAATCTGACTTTCTCCAAGTGGTTGACTTGGTTAAGCGCGTTGTCGACAAAGACATACTCCCTCATTTCAGCAATGAAGGGCAGGCGATGTTTTCTTCAAAAGTGCGGTCTGATGTTGAAACTACATTTGATAAATCAAAGTTTCAAAACCTTAAGCTGATAGAAAACAGCAAAGTCATTGGTTTTGCTGCGTTGAGAGAAAATGATTACATTACTCATCTTTTCATTGACACTAAGTTTCAAAACAAAGGGTTAGGCAAACTGTTGCTAGACAATTTGTTATCACTTACTGAGTCCAGTGAAGTAAGATTGAGGGCGTCTGTTAACGCGCTAAACTTTTATGAGTCTCAAGGTTTTATTGCCACAGAAGGTGAGCAAAATGTTGATGGCGTAAGGTTTGTTCCAATGCGACTTGTTCGCACATAACAAACAATTTAAGAGTGATTCAGCACGCGTGGCATTTTTAGCATGCGGTGGCTTTTGGTGTTGAAGTGCTATGCGTTGGCTTGGTCATTGCGTGCTTCACACCTTAATTGGGCGTTATGTGCTTTAGGAGAAAACGATGAATAAGTGTCTAATCATCATATTAGCTAGTCTTTCACTTGGTGCTCTTGCTGAAGAAGAGTCCATTGACTGTAATAATGCGATGACCATAATCGAGATAAACCAATGTGCTGCTATTGAACTAGAGTCAGCACAAGTTAAATTAGACAAATATCTAAACACTAGCTTTGAGCACAACTCTCATGACTCAGAACTGATCGCAGCAATTAAGCTTGCTCAACAAGATTGGCAAGCATATATGTCCTCTCACTGTGATTCAGTTTATACGCAATGGCGTGATGGAACTATTCGTGGAATTATGGCGATATCGTGCAAAACTAAGTTAACTAAGCAAAGAACGCACGAGTTATGGGAAAACTTTTTAACTTATATGGACAGTACACCACCAGTTTTACCGGAGCCAAGTGTAGAGTAGGTTTCAACCACGCACATAACAAACTGTTCAAGAGGGATTCGCAACGCGTGGCATTTTCACTATGCGTTGGTTTTAGTGTTTAAGGTGATATGCGGCGGCTTCGGTATTGCGTTGCTCACCCCTTAACAGGGCGTTATGTGAATGGAGTCAATCTTGAAAATATCAGTTGTCAAAAGTGGTCAGATTGAGGCTTATGAAGCTGCACTTAATGCTCATTTAAACTCCGTTTTTGGCCAAGATTCTATGTTCATTTTCAATCGTGAGTTCGTCTGTGCAATTCTCATTGAAGACGATGATCAGATTATCGCTACTGGTTTGGCTTATAGTCGTTTAATGAGGCAGGGCTCAATAAGCTTCAAAGGGGGCATAATTGGTGGTATTGCCATTACACCAAGTAAGCGTGGTTTGGGCTTAGCTAAAGTCATCGTGAAAGAGCTCGATCGATGCTTAGTGTCTTTTGGGGTAACTCATTCTTTTCTCTTCTCTTATGAGCCAGATGTTTATCGAAGCTCAGGGTATTCGGAGTTAGTTTTGCCTATCCATTACTTCGACGTACAGCAGAAAACTTGGAGTCAGTTTGTCTACCGTGGTGGTATGGTTAAGTCTTACAATGGCAGTCATGCTTTAAGCGATCAAGTCATTGAATTTAATGGTTGTGTGTATTGAGCACTCTGAAAAAATTCACATAACAAAGCGTTCAAGAGGGATTTGGCAAGCGTGGCATTTTTAATATGCGTTGAGTTCAGTGTTTATGGTGCTGTGCGGTAGCTTTTGTATTGCGTGCCGGCACCCCTTAACGCGGCGTTATGGCGCAGGGCGAAAATGGACAAAATCGTAGAATTAATAAAAGAAGATCCAATCAGAGTTGAGGCACTTTATCATGTGTCCCAATTGGGTTTGCCTCAATGCTACATTGCAGCAGGTTTCGTTCGAAATTTAGTTTGGGATTCATTGCACTACTTCAACGAACCGACTCCTTTAAATGATGTCGATGTAATCTACTTTGATCCGACGGAATCTAACGCCAATGCCTACTTGGATTACGAAGTACTTCTTAAAGCTCGCATGCCCAAGCTTAACTGGCAAGTGCGTAATCAAGCGACAATGCATGAGCGTAATGGTGATGAACCTTATCAAAGTTCGTTGGATGCAATGAGCTACTGGCCAGAAAAAGAAACAGCGGTTGCTGTTCGTCAGATAGGGGAGAACCAGTATGAGTGTATTGCTGCTTTTGGCTTTGAATCGTTATTTAGTTACTGCGTCACATATAATCCTAAAAGGGTACGAGAAACCTTTGAAAATCGTGTAAATTCAAAAGAGTGGTCAGCAAGGTGGCCTTCTTTGAGAATTGCGCCATAACAAACAATTTAAGAGTGATTCGGCACGCGTGGCATTTTTGGTATGCGTTGGTTTTAGTGTTTAAGGTGGTATGCAGAGGCTTCGGTATTGCGTGCCTCACACCTTAATTGGGCGTTATGTGCTTGGAGGAGAAATGGAATATTTTCAGTACTATGGAATCGACTGGGTTGCAATGGTACTTACGTTTCTTGCAATTTGGCAAATTGGAAATAAGAACAAAATCGGGTTCATTTTAATGATGTGCGGTAACACTAGTTGGGTAGCAGTTGGTTATCTTACTGGCAGTGTGGCAATGATAATTGCAAATATCATCTTTTTCTCAATGAACCTTAGAGCAATCATCAAATGGTCGACGCCAGAGAAAGAGCCTAAAGTTAGTGTTGCTGAGCAGTCATCTACAAGCTAGAAGTTCGCACATAACAAACTGTTCAAGAGGGATTCGCAACGCGTGGCATTTTTACTATGCTTTGGTTTTAGTGATTAAGGCGGTATGCGGCGGCTTTTGTATTGCGTTGCTCACCCCTTAGCAGGGCGTTATGAGCTAAAGGATAATTAGGAGAATAGTTCTGTTGATCAGTGTGGCTGTTTTTTGTGTCATTGTGGGTTTCTACTTTTGGTATGGAGAAAGTGATACGTCGGTAGGTAAAGGAAGCCGGTATTGCAATGCTTGCCTATATTGCGTATACGATTTTGTATTTGTTTGTTCCGCCTTTCTCTTTGGGCACGTCATCACAAATGGGGCAATTATATGGTTTTGTGCCACTGTTATCTTTTGGGGCCATTTTATTTCCTCATTTCAATACACAATCACCGGAAACAATAACACGAACAATCGGTTGGGTTGGCCTTATCACAGTTGCGCTTATCCTCGTTTGTTTCAAACTTTTTGTCTGGTAAGTGGGCAACGTAAGTACGCTCATAACAAACTGTTTAAGAGGGATTCGCAACGCGTGGCATTTTCACTATGCGTTGGTTTTAGTGTTTAAGGCGGCATGCGGCGGCATCAGTATTGCGTTGCTCACCCCTTAACAGGGCGTTAGCTTAACATTTAAGTTCATGAACAAGGTAGTCAGGCAATTATGCTATTTATAAATTGCAATGTTGTGTGAAACTAAACAAAAAAGTAGTAAGCATATTTGTGCTCAAGTTCCAATAAGTGTATTAAGCATTATCAAAATCTATATTGGAGGCTTTATGAGAGTGCACAAATCAAAAATTGCCGCAGATCCAGTTAAGTACTACACGCATTTGATTGGTATGGAAAAGTACGAAGCTCGTATGAGACAGGAGCCTAATGCAATTACAATTATTACAGGAATTGTACTTTATAGAGAGTTACCTAAGAACAAACAGTCCGAAGTTTTGAAGCTAATATTGGCTTTGAACGATGGCCAGTTGAAAGCTTCACTATATGGTTTAGTTTCTCAAGTGGTTGCAAATCCATACTGGTTCTCATGGTCACTTTCTGATCGGGAGCTCAGAGAATTTTTTGATACCAATAAGGATGTGACTAATATATTGAAAGGTCTTGGCATAGACTTCTCGCTCCCTCTCACAGCAGCAGGTATATCAGCATTTTTGCTTTCATCAGCGCAACAAGGGGTAAAAAGTGCTTCCAAAGAGGTTGCGACTCAGTTGAAAAAGCAAGTTACAAGCTCACCAGTTGCGCAGATTGCAAATAGACTGGGAGTGACCAAACAAGTTGCAGGCAAAGCATCGGCAATCTTGGTCGTAATGGTCAGTGTAATTGCTTATCAAACACACTTAAATGCAAAAGATGCGCGGAAGGAGCTTCTTCGCAGAGGTCTACTTCAACCGGAAGATTTGTAATGCTAGTTTTAATACTAATAGTGATATTGTCATTGGCAACAATTCATTTCTCGCATGTGCTATTGATGCAGTATATGTTCTCTGAAGAAAAGTTATCGCCGAGTACTACTTTTCTTCGTCCATTATCTTTGTGTGTTATGGCTGCATGTGCCCAGTACTATATTCTTTCAATGATAACAGGCTACAATTTACCCGAGGTTGCGGGATTGGCTCTCGTGGCTACGAATGCATTCTTCTTCGTTGGTTTTTATTTTGCGTACAAAGCAAGAGTAAAAAGCCTGGAAAGTAAAAAGCACTCCTGAGTCTATATTAAGCTAACAAAGCATTTAAGAGTGATTCCCAACGCATGGCATTTTTCATTCCATCGTTGGGTTTTGTGTTTACGGTGGTAAGGTTTAGTTTCGTGGTAGCGTTGCTCACACCTTAATGCGGCGTTAGTTTGCAAGAGGAAAAACGCAGCTATATCGCAAGATCTAGTGGTAAAAGCTCAAAGTTTAAGTTGTCGTTTTGGCTTTCAATTTCAGGGTTAACTAGCGTGGTGAAAATCCAAAATTGGCATCGTTTCAACGGTTGGTACAAAAGCCGCTTTACTCGCTGAAATGACGTTTTCTCTGGTGTGGAAAGTTCACGTGGTTTCAGTGACTTTGTTGAAAGTCCGCATTGTGAGATTGGTTTTCCAAAAACACTTTTTGGTGTTGTGAGCTCGTTTTCTGCGGCGTTGTTTGTTCCAAGTGGTTTCATTGAGTACCCGCTTTGAGACTACGCCTGACTTGAATGCATCAAAACACATAAAGTTTGTTGTTTGCAAAGTTTAAAATAACTTAAAATCAACGCTTTGGGTTTGCAAACTAACAAACTGTTCAAGAGGGATTCGCAACGCGTGGCATTTTCACTATGCGTTGGTTTTAGTGTTTAAGGTGGCATGCGGCAGCTTTGGTATTGCGTTGCTCACCCCTTAACAGGGCGTTAGCAATTAGGAGATACGATGGCAATTTGTATATATTGCAGTCAAAATAAAACTTTAACGCGAGAGCATATCATGCCCGCTTTTGTCTATGCGTACCAAGACAGTATAAGTAATGGTAAATCAATTGGTTGGAGAGAAAAAGCGCAAAAAGTATTACAAGGTGAAGCTGTAATCAAAGACGTATGTGATCACTGTAATAATGTAGTTCTCGGTACGCTTGATGCTCACGCTAAGTCTGCGCT
>NZ_VHSY01000026.1:0-7952 GCF_013048625.1 Vibrio sp. 11-4(1)
ATCGCATAACAAACTGTTCAAGAGGGATTCGCAACGCGTGGCATTTTCACTATGCGTTGATTTTAGTGATTAAGGTGGTTTGCGGCTGCTTTTGTATTGCGTTGCTCACCCCTTAACAGGGCGTTAGGTGCTTGAAGGAAAAGGTAAGTATGGAAATTGCTTTTCGGCAGATAAACATTGATGATTTCGAATTGTGCGTTGCTGCGAGAAAAGATGCATACTTTTGTAGTTTTGGGCATTGCGATGGTATCGACGACTTCATCAGTGGTTATCGTGAACGAGTCTTAGACCGGTTAGCAACATCAGGATGGTTCTATATCCATATATTTGTGGATGGTCAGTTTGCAGGGCAATTAGAGTTTCGTAGTTTTTCACCCGAGCCGGAGACTGGCTATGTGCATCTCATTTACTTAAAGCCGAATTTTCGTGGTTCAGGGCTCGCCCCAAAAGTGCAGGATTATATTGTAAGCACTTTGAGTAAAGCGGGTTGTTTGCGTGCTGTACTTTCAGTAAGCCGAACTAACCATCGCGCGCTCTCATTCTATAAGCGCCATGGTTGGGAGTTCGTGCGCAAGAATCCCAAGCACGATGAAACAGACTTTTACCAACTTTGGTTACGCACCTAACAAACTGTTCAAGAGTGATTCGCAACGCGTGGCATTTTCACTATGCGTTGGTTTTAGTGTTTAAGGTTGCATGCGGCGGCTTCGGTATTGCGTTGCTCACCCCTTAACAGGGCGTTAAGCATACAAGGAGGTAATATTCATGAGCAAAGAAACTATAAAATTTATCAAAGAGTTTTTAATAGTAGGGGTGGTATTGGTTGCTGTACTTTATTCAGCGACGACTGCTTGGAAAAACACTGAGAAACTAACAGAGTTAGAGTCAGACATGAAAGGGGTGAGGGAATCGTTGATCGCTCTAGTTCTTGAAGATAGTCCTAACAAAACTGACTTAGCTACTAAGTTGTTATCTAACGTTAGTGTTATAGAAGGATTAGATCAGTTTAACGAAGAAAAATATGAGTCAGCATTTACGCTCTGGTCTGAGTCTGCGCTAAGGGGGGATGAATCTTCCGCATTTGCAATATATGCAGCGAAAGTTAAATTGAATGAAGAAGTAGTTACTCTGCCTGAAGGTGAAAAACGAGACAGACTAATTGAAGCACTTAAAATTGCACCAGAAATCATTAAAAAAGATGGTGAATATATGTTATCAGCCCAAGTAGAAAAGTAAGCTTAACAAACTGTTTAAGAGTGATTCGCAACGCGTGGCATTTTTACTATGCGTTGGTTTTAGTGTTTAAGGTGGTATGCGGGAGCTTCGGTATTGCGTTGCTCACACCTTAACAGGGCGTTATACGTTCTTGAGGTTCATATGATTGGAATTATTGTAAAAACAGAATCAGAAATTGAAGACTTGCCAAAGGATTGGATTCCTATGGAGTTCAACCCTCTTAAGTTAAACCAAGTATTTGATAGTATTTTAGGCTTTATTCCAACTCAACAGCAGTTTGTGTACGAGAATGGAGAAGTCTTGATTCATTTCGATGTTGATAGTTTAAATGAACCAAGAGCTATCACTTTTAACTGCGTAATGTCTCAAGCAAACGCAGAGATTATTGAACTTTTGGCTATTGGACTGGCAGCCAGAGTTTTTGATAGCGAAAGCTGCAAGTTTATCTAGCCGGCAAAACGAACGTATAACAAACTGTTTAAGAGTGATTCGCAACGCATGGCATTTTTACTATGCGTTGATTTCAGTGTTTAAGGTGTTATGCGGTGGCTTTGGTATTGCTTGCTCACACCTTAACAGGGCGTTAGTAGGTCAGGATGAATAAACAAAAACTAAAGCATCTAATTCAGCAAGTTCCAGAATTGATCGAAACAGCTGAGATGTGCCAAGAAGTAGGGCTGCCAAACTTCTATATTGCAGGCGGTGCTATTACCCAAATCATCTGGAATAGTATCGACAGGAAACCGCTTCTTGCTCAAGTTAAAGACTTTGATGTTGTCTACTTCGATAGATCTAACCTTGTAACTGAAGATGAGTTCAAAAATCGCATTGGCTCGCGGTTGAGTCATAGTGTTGACGTTGACGTGAAAAACCAAGCATTAATACATGAGCGCTATTCTAAGAAGTTTGGTTGTTCCATTCAGGCATATGAGCGAGTTGAACAAGGTATCGAGTCTTGGCTTTCTGCCTTTGCTATTGCTATTGGTTTCACTCTAGATAGTGCAGGAAACATTAAATTGTTCACCCCCTATGGCTTAGATGATGCATTTAATATGTTGATCAAACCTAACAAAAAGGCAATGACAGAAACTAACTACAACAAAATGACCGATGGCTATAAGGCTAGGTGGCAGAAAGTACAGGTGCTCCCTTGGAGTTGACCTACTAACAAAGCGTTTAAGACGGATTCCCAACGCTTGGCATTTTTGGTTTACTTCGGCTTTAGTGTTTACGGCACAATACTTTAAGTGCAGTGGCCTGCGTTGCTCACCACTTAACGCGGCGTTATGTTGCGGTTCGAATATATCGTATTTAAAGGATTGATATGATTGTACTTAGAGAAATGCGGCAAGATGAATATCCAGATTATTGTCAGTATTTTATTGACGATTACAGTCAGGAAATTGCCGAAAATTATGGTCATTCTTTAGATCTTGCTATCGAGTTGGCAAAGAAAGACTTGCACCGTTGTTTTCCAGACGGGCTTGAAAGTAGTGAGCATTCTCTACTATGTATTGATGCTGAAATCGACGGTAAAATGAAGCTTGTAGGTTATCTCTGGCATTCAGTGAAAATTGAAGATAAATCTACATTTATTTATGATTTTTATATTTCAAATGATTATCGAGGCTTTGGCTATGGGACTCAATCAATCTCAGAGCTTGAAAATCAGTTGAAATCTAGTGGTATTAATCAAATTAAACTGAGAGTGGCTTATCATAATGAGCGTGCACTTAAGTTGTATAAAGACGTTGGTTTTGAAATTACAGGTTTCAATATGTCAAAGAAGATAGGCGAGTAGCCTCAACATAACAAACAATTTAAGCGTGATTCCCCACGCTTGGCATTTTTGGTTTGGGTCTAGTTCAGTGTTTACGGTGTCTAAATTGAGTGTCGTGGCAGCGTGGCTCACACCTTAATTGGGCGTTAGTTGCCAACGAGAAAAGCGCAGCTAAATCAGAATGTTTAGGGCTAATGTCCGTGTGTTTTTGACTAGGTTTTCTTATTTCAATTTTTAGTTATTTGGGTTTGCGAAAATCGAGCTTTGGTTTCTTGTGTGGTTTTTCTGTTTCAGAAGGCGATTCACTCGTTGAGAGTAAGCTCTGTGATATTGTCATTTTCAAATGAGCTTTTTGGTGTTGTTAGTCTGTTTTCTACGGCGCTGCATATTCCAAGTGGTTTCAGTGACAGGCGCTTTGAAACTGCGCCTGATTTAAGTTTCTTAAAACACATAAAGCTGGTGTTGGCAAAGCGGTAATTAACACCAAATCAAAGCTTTAAGTTTGGCAACTAACAAAGCATTCAAGAGGGATTCACAACGCTTGGCAGTTTTGGTTTGAATCAGCTTTAGTGTTTACGGCACAATGGTTTAGTTTGGGTGGTGGCGTTGTTCACCCCTTAATGCGGCGTTATGCCACAAGAGTAAATCTGTAAATGGAGTTGTATGAAATCATCATTAATAAAAAGTGGTGCCGGGTTTGAATTTCAATATAAATTCGGCTGCGAGAATGTGAATGGAGTTCTAACCAGTGCTGAATTGGATAGATGGAAATCTAGTTGTATCTACAGACTTAAAACCTATAAGCAACAATCAGCGCGACGACATGGGTATGCTTCTTCGTCACATAGAGTCTGTAACAGATATAGTTGTCCACGAATCACAAATTAAAAAGAACTTGCTTAGTTATTGCCGCAATCACAACGAAAAGTTTGATAAAAAGCAGTTAAAAGTTAAATTCTCAAGCACCGTTACCCATATATTTAACGTTGAGCTTCGCTCGGTAGATAGTGATGGTGTAGGTTTTAGCATTGTGGCATAACAAACAATTTAAGAGTGATTCAGCACGCTTGGCATTTTTGGTATGCGGTAGTTTTGGGTGTTGAAGTGCCATGCAGCGGCTTGGTCATTGCGTGCTTCACACCTTAATTGGGCGTTAGCCGTCATGGAGCTTGCTATGCTCAAAGTGATAGAATAGTATCACTTTAGTATTCCTTTGGAGCAGCTCTCATGAAAGTAGAACTAGTTACATCACTCAAACGTCAAGCAACTAAGATCCTCGCCGATCTCCACGACACCAAAGAACCAGTGTTAATTACTGAGCATGGTAAGCCATCCGCGTATCTCGTTGATGTTGATGACTACGAGTTTATGCAAAATCGTTTAGCTATTCTTGAGGGTATTGCACGAGGTGAGCGTGCACTAGCTGACGGTAAAGTGGTAAGTCATGATGAAGCCAAGGACAAAATGTCAAAATGGCTGAAATAATCTGGACTGAGCCAGCGTTATCTGACCTCAACGATATCGCTGAATACATCGCACTTGAAAATATCGTAGCTGCAAAGCAGTTAGTGCAAACGATCTTCTCCAAAGTCGAACGCCTACAAACTTTCCCAGAGTCAGGTCGTATTCCACCCGAGCTAGAACATTTAAGTTATCGTGAAGTTGTCGTTAATCCATGTCGTGTTTTCTATAAACAAGACGGTGACAAAGTGTTTATTCTGTTTGTTATGCGTGCAGAGAGAGATTTGCGTAAGTTCTTGTTGAGTAAGCAATAACCTTTGGGAATGAGCGGCTAACAAACTGCTCAAGAGGGATTCGCAACGCGTGGCATTTTTACTATGCGTTGAATTTAGTGGTTAAGGTGGTATGCGGCGGCTTCGGTATTGCGTTGCTCACCCCTTAGCAGGGCGTTAGTTTGCAAGAGGAAAAACGCGCCTATATCGCAAGAACTAGTGATAAAAGCTTAAAGTCGAAATTGTCTTATCGGCATTCAATTTCAGTGTTAACTTGCGTGGTGTAAACTCAAAATTGGTATCGTTTCAACGGGTGATTTGTTCTTTGGTGCGGCGACTTTTGGGTTAACTGAGTTGAACTTTTTTGCTGAAACTCTGCTCGTTGAGCTTGTTGGTATAAATGCCGATCTACTCGCTGAAATGACGCTTTCTTTGGTGTGGCAAGTTCCACGTGGTTTCAGTGACTTTGTTGAAAGTCCGCATTGTGAGATTGGTTTCCCAAAAGCGCTTTTTGGTGTTGTGAGTTCGTTTTCTGCGGCGCTGTTTGTTCCAAGTGGTTTCATTGAGTAGCCGCTTTGAGGCTACGCCTGACTTAAGTGCATCAAAACACATAAAGTTTGTTGTTTGCAAAGTTTAAAATAACGTAAAATCAACGCTTTGGGTTTGCAAACTAACAAACTGCTCAAGAGGGATTCGCAACGCGTGGCATTTTTACTATGCGTTGGTTTGAGTGATTAAGGTGGTTTGCGGCGGCTTTTGTATTGCGTTGCTCACCCCTTAGCAGGGCGTTAGTTTGCTTCAAAGAATAGGGAAGTATCGTGGAAGAAAAACGAATCAGTATTAGACCAGCAAAATCAAGTGAACTGGAATCAATCCATGCTTTGGTTACTTCAAACGATGCATGGACTCAGTTTAATGGTCCATATTTTCCGTACTCTCACCCTTCATTAAAGCAGTTTGAAAAGTCTTCGTTTCAACGGTTGTTAGCCGGCTCAGATTTACAGTTAATCACTGTCGATGATACTCCGATAGGGACAGTCAGCTGTTATTGGGAATGTGAAGAAACTCGTTGGCTTGAAGCTGGTGTGGTGATCTACGATTCCAAATTCTGGGGGCAAGGTATCGCTGCGTTGGCTCTTCCTCAATGGATATCATACTTGTTCGAAAATAACACAATCGAAAGGGTCGGTTTGACAACATGGTCAGGCAATCCGCGCATGATGTCTCTGGCGCTAAAGTTGGGTTTTCAACAAGAAGCAAGGCTAAGAAAAGTACGTTATTATGAAGGCGAGTATTACGATTCAGTGAAATATGGGGTGTTGCGTTCGGAGTGGCAAGAACGCAACTAACAAAGCATTTAAGAGTGATTCGCAACGCTTGGCAGTTTCGCTTCGCTCAAGTATAGCCAAGCGCAGCTCACACCTTAATGCGGCGTTATATTGCCCCGATAAATTCTGCTATTTAGAGCTTTAAAATGATAAGAAAGTACAACGAAAATGACATGGATTCAGTTCTTGAAATTTGGCTTAAAGCGTCAGTTAAAGCTCACGATTTCATTTCGGCTAAGTTCTGGGAATCTCAAGTAGAAAACATGCGTAGCATCTACATTCCAGCTTCAGAAACTTACGTTTACGAAGCTGAGTCGAAAGTAGTCGGCTTTTACGCACTGTATGAAAATAGCCTAGCTGCTATATTTGTCTCTCCTGAACTTCAAGGTAAAGGCATTGGTAAGCAACTATTGAGTCATGCTAAAACTCAGAGGGCGGAATTGAGTCTTTCTGTATATAAGGAAAATCAGGCTAGTTATCAATTCTATTTGTCTCAAGGCTTCAAAGTCGTGAGTGAGCAATTGGACGAGCACACTGGACATCCAGAGTACACAATGAGTTCGGGCATATAACAAACTGTTTAAGAGTGATTCGCAACGCGTGGCATTTTTACTATGCGTTGATTTTAGTGTTTAAGGTGGTATGCGGCGGCATCGGTAATGCGTTGCTCACACCTTAACAGGGCGTTATAGCTTATAGATCAAGTAACTAATGCAAACTCAATAGTATAGTGTGGTTTTATTCGAGAATTACCGAAGTAACTTCGAGGGGCTTGTGAAATGTTGGGAACAATTCTTTTATTAGGCATGATTGTATGTGGTTATCTAAACCTAAGTTTTTGGATTTTAGTTCCAGCATCTATCGTTGCAGCGTTTATCGGTTTGCACTTTCCTTCAGGCAAAGCTGAGATGATCAAAGCAAGAGGGATGTATTGGTCTACCTTTTTCGGGTCTATTCCTTTACAGGCAATCTTATTGTCCATTTTGTTTGGTGCTGGATGGGGGTTGAATGCGCTAATCAACTAGTTGTAGGTCCCGCTATAACAAATTGTTCAAGAGTGATTCGGCACGTGTGGCATTTTTACTATGCGTTAGTTTTAGTGGTTAAGGTGGTATGCGGAAACTTCGGTATCGCGTGCCTCACACCTTAACAAGGCGTTATGTGCTTATGAGGAAAATTGACATAGGCCAACCTTGATTTGGCCCCATTATTAGCAAGTTATGCGAAAGAATGCCTAGAATCGGGTATTCCAAAATATTCGGGTGTGGAGCAAGATCCGACAGCTTATTTGTCAGGTTTGGTCGAACGTTCAAAGGCAATCTCCGAGTTACCCAAGGGATATTTACCTAGCACAACTTACTATTGTGTATCGAACTCCGAAATTTTAGGTGCAATCCGAGTTCGCAAAGGTACTAATGCCAACGTAGAAAATGTCATTGGTCATATTGGCTACGAAACTAGACCGTCAGCTCGTGGTAAGGGTGTAGCCTCTTTTCTGCTTGCTTGGGTGCGAGACCATGTTGTCACTGATTCAGTTATTGTTACTTGCTCAATTGACAATCCCGCATCTCAAAAGGTCATCGCAAACTGTGGTGGTGAATACCTCGGTAACTACACAGATGAGAGTGAGGGTGCGGTAAGGCGCTATCGTTTAGCACGCACATAACAAAGCATTCAAGAGTGATTCGCAACGCTTGGCAGTTTCGCTTCGCTCAAGTATAGCCAAGCGCCGCTCACACCTTAATGCGGCGTTAGAGTTCATGATGAAAGGAGTAAACAATGTTAGATTTACCAAAAAGTATTCAGGTTTTATTTAGTAATAATCCTAAATTAGCTGAGTTAGTCCCAAACCCTATTGTTGTTGCAAATACTTCA
>NZ_VHSY01000027.1:0-7507 GCF_013048625.1 Vibrio sp. 11-4(1)
CACATAACAAACAATTTAAGAGGGATTCCCAACGCTTGGCATTTTTGGTTCTACTTCAAATTAAGTGTTTATGGCACAATGCCTTAGGTTTGGGTGGTAGCGTTGCTCACCCCTTAATTGGGCGTTAGTCGCCAGAAAAATCTAGCAGTCAAAATCATGTTTCTAAGCTTAAAATTTGGCTGATGATCGTTTGATACGCAGCGGCGTCGTCGATGGTCAAAACTTAGTTTCAACTGTTTCAAGTCTAAAGTGTTGTAACTGTCCTAGCGGTTGTTTTGTTCTTTGGTGCTGACAGAACAGGGCAATCGAGAGTCTGTTTTTGGTTGCAACTCTGCTCGGTGAGTTTGTTGGTACAAAAGCCGATTTACTCGCTGAAATGACGTTTTCTCTAGTGTGGTAAGTTCCACGTGGTTTCAGTTACTTTGTTGAAAGTCCGCATTGTGAGATTGGTTTTCCAAAAGCGCTTGTTGGTGTTGCCCGTCCGTTTTCTGCGGCGTTGGTTGTTCCAAGTGGTTTCATTGAATAGCCGCTTAGAGACTACGCCTGACTTAAGTGCATCAAAGTACATAAAGTTTGTTGTTCGCAAAGTTTAGTTTGGCTTAAAATTGTCGCTCGGTGCCTCGCGACTAACAAACTGCTCAAGAGGGATTCGCAACGCGTGGCATTTTCACTATGCGTTGAATTTAGTGATTAAGGTGGTTTGCGGCGACTTGGGTATTGCGTTGCTCACCCCTTAGCAGGGCGTTAGTTTGATTAAGAGGAAATACCTTTGAATATACCTCATGAGACTCAGTTTTTCGGTAGTTTGGTGGATTTGGATTGTTATGTACAAGACTTATTATTAATACTTGAGAAAACAGAAAGTATTGAGTTTGGTAGTAATTCTGACGGTCTTATTCATGACTGTTTTCCTGACGTTAATCGAAAAAGCCATATTGTTACTGTACTAATTGTTCTCGAACGGGAATTCTCTGCATTTTGTAATCAGCTCAAGGTAGCAACCGATCAGCAACTAAAATGGAATGATCTAAAAGGTAGTGCTATTGAAAGATTTATTAAGTATTGCTCGACAGTTTGTGGTGTTACCGCACCAGAAAATCCGTCAAATCTCCAAGATGTTAAAGGATTAATCGAACTACGAAATTGTATCGTTCACAATGACTCTTGCATAGAGGGGTTTTCTAAAGCCAATGTAGTAAAACAATTAGCTTCCCGATACGACGGTATCGACGTTAATGAAGGTTATATAACTCTTAGTCATGATGCTTGTATCAGGCTTACGGTTGTTGCTTTCAACTTTTTAGAAAGTTGGTATCACTCAGTATTAAATCATTTAACTCCATCACACTAACAAACTGTTTAAGAGTGATTCACAACGCGTGGCATTTTTACTATGCGTTGGTTTTAGTGATTAAGGTGGAATGCGAGAGCTTCGGTATTGCGTTGCTCACCCCTTAACAGGGCGTTAAGTTACTAGGGGGACTACGTGAAAATGGAAATATGTCGCCTATGCAATAAGGAAGCTATTCTTCAGCGATCGCATATAGTCCCTAGCTCTGTATTTAAATCAGTTAAAGCAGGTGAGTCCCAGTTATATGTTTTTGAAGAACATACAAAACCTGTTTACCGTAACGTTGATCCTAAAGAGAAACAACTTTGTCGAGACTGCGAACAGTTTCTTAGCGTGAATTATGAGCAATATGGAACTGCTTTAACGAAGAATCCAAAGAATGTAGTAAAGTGCAAAGAACACATTGAGTTCAAGAAGTTCGACTATAAAAAGTGGTATTTGTATCACTTGAGTATCTTATGGCGAGCGTCAATTTCTTCTCTAAAGGAGTTCTCCAGCATAGAACTTGGGGATTTTGATCAGATTCTACAACAATGCATTTGGGCTAATTGCTTACACTTGGGTGGCAGTCTTTCTCTTGATGACTTCATCACTATCACAATGTTCCGTGTAATTGATAAATCATCTCGTATTGACGACAACGCTATTAAAAATATTATGCTCAATCCCGTCCGTAACAGTGATAACGAGGATGTATTGTTCTTTTTTATGGCAAATGGTTTTCTGGTTCAGTTTAGACTGAACAAAAATCATATTGAACAACTTCGACACAAATCGGAAAGAAGAACAGATTTGGATAGAAATATGCAAAGGTTTGTTCGTAAAGTTGACATAACAGAATCTGCCTTTTTGGTAGACAATTTTAATTGGTTGATCGAACAGGTGAAATCGTAACTTAACAAACGCTTCAAGACGGATTCGCAACGCTCGGCGTTTTTGGTTTTATTTGGCATTTGTGTTTACGGTGTAATATTTAAGTGTCGTGGTAGTGTTGCTCACCACTTAAGCGGGCGTTATACGAATAGAGGGAAATTATGTACAAAAGTACTGATTTTAACTTGGATTCAAAAGAGTTCAGGTTTAAGAAAGACTCATATCCTTTGTCTAAGATAAACAATGTTAGGGTTAAAAAGTTAAGTTTTCTTGATAATTTAGGTCAAGTTTTATTCTGGGTGTGTGTTTTTTCAGGGGCAGTTTGGTTAGTTATTCCAAGGTTGGAAGAGGTGCCACAATGGCTACTAGTTTTAGTTCTTAGTCTGACGGTTGTAGGTTTGGTTTTTGCTCTTTTTCGTTGTTCTAAATATGCACTTCAAGTCGAGTTTCGCCACATAGATGAAACGGGCGTTCAATGGGTTAATGTAGCTAAGTCATACTCAAAGTCAGATTGTGAGTTATTTGAACAGCAAGTGTTGGCACTGAAGAAATTCGTATAACAAATTGTTCAAGAGTGATTCGGCACGCGTGGCATTTTTACTATGCGTTGATTTTAGTGATTAAGGTGGTATGCAGCGGCTTCGGTATTGCGTTGTTCACCCCTTAGCAGGGCGTTAGTTGCCAACGAGAAAAACGCAGCTAAAGCAGAATGTTTAGGGTTAATGTTCGTGTGTTTTTGGCTCGGTTTTTGTATTTCAATTTCTAGTTATTTGGGTTTGTAAAATCGCGCGTTGGTTTCTTTTGTGGTTGTATTCTCTATTTCAGAAACCGATTTATATGTTGAAAGTTAGCTCTGTAACATTGTTTGCCCAAAGGCGCTTTTTGGTGTTGTTAGCTCGTTTTCTACGGCGTTGTATGTTCCAAGTGGTTTCAGTGACAGGCGCTTGGAAACTGCGCCTGATTTGAGTTTTCTGAAATACGCAAAGACAGTGTTGGCAAAGCGGCAATTAACATCAAATCAAAGCTTTAGGTTTGGCAACTAACAAAGCATTCAAGAGGGATTCACAACGCTTGGCAGTTTTGGTTTGAATCAACTTTAGTGTTTACGGCACAATAGCTTAGGTTGGGTGGTGGCGTTGTTCACCCCTTAATGCAGCGTTATGTGCTTGGAGAAATTGATGATCTACTACAAATATAGAAGCTGAGATAACCTAAAGTTTCTAATCGATATTTTTATGAACGGCAGATTATACGCTGCTCCATATACGGATATGAATGATCCGATGGAGGGACATTACTTTCAACGTTCGGGCAGGTTAAGTTCTGAGTTTAAATCTGCATTGAAAGGCGAAAAACGTTCATATGGTATAGTGTCTCTCTCCGAAATTGCAGATAACACTTTAATGTGGGCTCACTATGCTAATGGACATAATGGAATCGCGATAGGTGTTGAAATTGACAGTGATACATACGATATCAGAAAAATCGAGTATGACGGGCTAAGTCAACTAACTCAGAGCTTTTCTCATAAACTTGAAGTTTGGGATTATGAAAAGGAGTATAGGGTGTTCGTGCAGCATGAAAAGTACGTAAATGTAAAAATCAAAGAAGTAATTTTCGAGCGTAGAGTAGAACATTCGGAGCGAGAGTTCTTTGAAAAATTATTTACTAAACTAGCAGGGAATAACATCGAGTTCAGCCAAGAACAACGCACATAACAAACTGTTTAAGAGTGATTCGCAACGCGTGGCAGTTTTGGTTTGCAGTGAGTTTTGTGTTTACGGCGCAATGCGGCGGCATCGGTATTGTGTTGCTCACACCTTAATGCGGCGTTAGCTGTCAAGCGTCCATGCTAGAGTAATCCGTTATTCGATTCCGTACTCAGCTTTTAACGACTTCACAATGAATTTTGCGTTATATGTAAATACATTCGCAGGTCGTTCTTTAAACATCACAATTGTGTTTGTATTGCTAGGTTTGGAAATTGCGTATGTTTGACCACCACTAAACGTAGTCGTAGCTGTACCAGTTGCAAAGTTACCAAAACTTGATACGTTTGCGGCTGTATGACTTGTTGTTGGAGTTGTATAGGTACTATTTGTTGTGTAGCTATCACTATCAATAATGGTAAAAAACTCATAACCATTACTTACAGCAAGCTCTGCTGAACGTAGCATAGTGAAAGCTGCTGCTCTCTTTTTGCTTGTGTAGCCATTTCCTTCAAAACTTACTACAAAAACGTTTTCGTCGAGTTGTGTTTCTGAGTAGCCGCCAGTGAAACCTTGGTTTTGATATGCTGTAGCACAGCCGCCAAGAGAAAGTAGAATTGTTGCGCCAACAAGAAAGTTTTTTATGCTCATAATTTAGTATGGTTTGTTTTAAAGGGCGCGTAAGATACTGCTTTTGAGTGGGATTATATATTGAAAAAGTTTTATCCTCACGACAGGTGTGGCTTATCAGCTAACAAAGTATTTTAGAGTGATTCGCAACGCGTGGCATTTTTACTATGCGTTGCGTTTAATGTTTAAGGTGGTGTGCGGCGGTTTCAGTATTGAGTCTCTCACACCTTAACAAGGCGTCAGTCGCCAGAGAAAGCTAGCAATCAAAATCATGTTTCTAAGCTCAAAATTTGGAAGCTGCTTGTTTGGTACACAGGCTCACCGTCGATGGTCAAAACTCAGTTTCAGCTGTTTTAGGTCCAAAGTTTTGCAATTGTTCTAGCGGTTTTTTTATTCTTTGGTGCTGGCAGAGTAGGGTAATCGAGAGCCTATTTTTGGTTGAAACTCCGCTCGGTGCCTCGCGACTAACAAACTGCTCAAGAGGGATTCTCAACGCTTGGCAATTTGGGTTCTAAGTTTAGCTTTTGTGTTTATGGCACAATAAGTTAGGTTTGGTGGCTTGCGTTGTTCACCCCTTAACGTGGCGTTATGCAGCCACTTGAAATTCATTTACAATTATAAATTTATTAAAAGAGATGTAAAATGTACAAGAAACTAATCATTCTTAGCTTGCCTATTCTACTGGCGGCATGCGCAGCGCCAAAATATACAGTTAAAGCTATTTCGGAAGAGAACCAGAGCAAGGAAATTACTATTGTAAAAGATGACGCCACACGAGATGTTTTCTTGGACTCGGTACAAGAATGGTGTTTGGATACAGCACATAAATGTACGGTTGTAAGTGATGGAACTCTTCCTAAGAGCTCTGAACTTACGTTGACTTATGTATCGCGCTGGAGTTGGGACTTTAGAACGTTTATTGCAGATGCCCAAGTTAAGGCATATAAAAACAGTAAAAAAGTTGGCGAAGTAGAGTTCAAAGCGCCAAATAGTGCCAATTCAGATAAGTGGGGAAATGACAATAAACGAATCATCGCGATGATGGATTTACTGTTTGGGAAACAGTCGGTTAATGAAGCTCAGTTCAAAATTAAATCGGGCGAAATGTAGCGACGTAACAAACTGTTCAAGAATGATTCCCAACGCTTGGCATTTTCAGTTCAAGGTTGGGTTTCGTGTTTAAGGCAAAATCGTTTAGTTTGGGTGGTAGCGTAGTTCGAGCTTTAACTGCGCGTTATGCGCTTTTACGAATTGAAACATGGAGAGTTTAATGGTTGTATATGGAGATTTGCAGTCAGGTAACTGCTTAAAAGTAAAATTACTATTGTCATTCCTTGGCATTGAGCACCAATGGAAACACGTTAATATCTTAGATAACGAGACTAAAACAACAGAATTTTTAGCCCTAAATCCGAATGGAAAAATCCCAACAGTCGTTCTGGATGACGGTCGAGTACTCTGTGAGTCCAATGCAATATTGGGGTACTTTGCAGAAAATACACCTTATCTACCTAAGGACAGTTATCAAAAAGCAAAAATGTACGAATGGCTTTTCTTCGAGCAATACTCTCATGAGCCTTATATTGCAGTAGCGCGTTTTATTCAGAAGTATCAAGGTATGCCGGAGCACCGTCTAGAAGAATATAAATCACTACAATCAGGTGGCCATAAAGCACTACAAATCATGGAGCTACAGCTGTCAAAAACAAAGTTCTTAGTTGGTGATAATATTTCTATTGCTGATATCGCACTGTATGCTTATACCCATGTCGCAGATGAGGGTGGTTTTAACCTAGAAACTTACCCAAATATCGAGCGTTGGATTGGGGTAATTCGCAAGTTGGACGGTTATGTAGGTATGTATTAACCACGCGCATAACATAGCGTTTAAGATAGATTCGCAATGCGTGGCATTTTAACTATGCGTTGAGCTCAGTGATTAAGGCAGCATGCGGGAGTTTCGGTATTGTGTTGATCACCCTTTAACAGGTCATTAGCCCTCAAAGGTCAAATATGGATATTTACCCAGAAATCGAGTTATCTAAAGCGCAGCATAATGCAATTGAAGCTCTGAGAAACAAGTCGTTTCCTGAACATCAGGTTGCTCGTTCTTACTATAAGCAACTCCCACATATGAGAGCTTTGAAGTACGAAGGTGATCACTTAGTTGGTTACATGGGATTAGACTACAGAGTTGTTCGCGTCGGTGATGAAATTTATAAAGTATTAGGTGTGAGTGATTTTTGTGTCGAGAGCAAACTTCAAAGACAAGGTATTGGCACAACAATGTTGTCTCAACTCAGCGAGTATGCGTCAACTAAAGATGTCGACTTCATCATTTTAGTCTCCGATTTGGATCGTTTTTATGTGGCTAATGGTTATGTGCGCCTTAACTCTCTAAGTTCTTGGTTGCGAGTTCATGAACATAAAAATTACGGTGTTGCTATAGAGCAAGTCGATGATTTATATGTTAAACCTATCAGCGGCAAAACTTGGGCTGTTGGTCATATAGATTGGTTAGGGTATATGTACTAGTCTGTAGTGGGCTACTAAACTGTTTGAAAAGAAACGCTACACGTGGCGCTTTCAATTCGCGTAGCTTATACCTTACGAGAGCGTTTTTCCACAAGGAGTAATATGTGATTGTAGTAGCAAGGTTTTCTTTTCCTCATGAAGCTCATATTGCGAGAGCAAGCCTAGATAGTGTCGGAATAGAAAGCCACATTGCTGACGAGCACACGGTGAATACTCAGTGGCTTTATTCAAATGCAATGGGCGGCGTTCGTCTGATGGTGGCCGAAAGTGATGCAGAAGACGCTTAGTATCAAGTTTGAAGTGCGACACTTTTTACAGATGCGCATGAATATACTCCGTTGGTGTCCTATACCCAAGTCTTTTGCGTGGGCGCGTATTTAATTTGTGTGCAATTTCATTGCAGAGCTTC
>NZ_VHSY01000028.1:0-6757 GCF_013048625.1 Vibrio sp. 11-4(1)
GCAAAAAGCTCGAATTTGTCTTGTTCACCGCCACCCTTATGTGGCATGGGAATCTCTTTAAAATCTAATATTGCCATCCGTATTTCCTGCTTGTGAACATAACGCCTTGTTAAGGTGTGAGGCACGCAATACCTAAGCTTCCGCATAATACCTTAACCACTAAAACCAACGCATAGTAAAAATGCCATGCGTGCCGAATCACTCTTGAACAATTTGTTAGGCGCCTTTTCGCAAGTCATCCCTTAACGCACTAATAATTTGCCTTGCATTCGAGTCTACTTTATCAAAAAGTTCACTTTCCTTTTGGGAGCCCGTTTCACAATCATGTAATTCCGCGCGATCAAACATATGACTATCGATGAGTTTTTGCAGTTCAGTACTTTCAACAAGTAAAAGGGTTTGTGATAAAGAACCTAAGTCTTCAAATGGACCTTTACCTTCATTTTTAAAACCCATATTAGCTAAATCTTCCACAGCAGCTGAATAGGCAACTAACTTTTTATCTCTAAGCCAATTGTTTAACTCTTTTTTTACTATGAACGGTTGAAGCACAAAAATGTCGATTAGTTTTACAAGCAGCCCACCGACACCGAAAGCTGCAGCTAACTGAATAAAATTTCCCACTAAAACTCCTAAGTGCCTAACGCCGCGTTAAGGTGTGAGTAACGCAATACCGAAGCTTCCGCATACCACCTTAAACACGAAAACTTACGCATAGTAAAAATGCCACGCGTTACGAATCACTCTTAAACGCTTTGTTAGGGGCGTACTGATATTCATTTTGCAGTTCATTCAGCGTCGTGACATGAAGTTTAACTTTAACATTGTAACGATTGATAAAGTTACGCAAAGTATGTTCAAGCAACCCTAGCTCAAAGTTGGGAGTATCCATAACAGCAAAAATATGCAGGGTAAACTCCTTAGGATCAAAACCTTGGAAATGCTGTGATACCAGTTCTGATTGTTCTAACACCCTAGCTAACCTTGACGGATCTACATTTCGACTTCTGAACAACTTAACTTCTACCGCATGCACTTCAGTTTCAGTAATGCCTACAGCATCATATACCGCTGCACTACGCAAATTAGGAAGGTCGAACCTAACGTCGGTCTTAAAGTTAATAGACAAGTCCTTAGACATTTTATTTACTGCAAGTTTTTCAGCAAATGTGACATCTGCCATCAATTGACGATGAGTTGCAGTTCTCAATTCAATGACACTCTCTTCGGATTGATGGGCTTGCTGCTCCTTGTCATTTGCATCAGTCGTAGAAGACGCGTTACCTGAAGCATCTTCAGCTTCAATTTCTTCAATCTCTTCTTGTAACTTTCTGCCCTGCTCTTCTGGTGACGCTTTACCATAAGGATTAATGAAGTGTTTCTCATCTTTATAATCTGATGGCGCGTAGAGAACTCGGTGGTTGAAGTTCAAAGTTAAGAAAAAAGCACCGACCAAAAATATGGGAAAAAACATTAAGAACCAAATGTAAACACTCTGGTTTTCAGGTTCAATGAACGGTAAAACTGTCGTTCCACTTATTTCTGCAATAGCTGCAAACATAGCAATTACTGTGAGCGGATTCTTAATATGCCCAATTTTTTCTACCAACGTAGAACTCCTATTACTTTTTGACAAACTTGCCACATCGAAAAGCCCCTAACGCCCTGTTAAGGGGTGAGCAACGCAATACCTAAGCCGCCGCAAACCACCTTAATCACTAAAACCAACGCATAGTAAAAATGCCACGCGTTGCGAATCCCTCTTGAACAGTTTGTTAGGGCGCAGAGCCTATTGATACACGCTGACTTCTATCAAGTTTTTATCAAGATCCAAAAAATAGACCGATTGGATTGCACCAACAGCTCCTGATTTTTCGACTGGACCCTCTATGATTTTGACATTTTCTTTGACTAAATGGTTTACCACTGATGTCAACGGCCAATCTGAAATTAAGCAAACATCACCTGAACCAACATTAGCTACATTTCGCGGTTCTTGGCCAAGAAGCTGAAAGTTAATCTTTTGATTTCCGAACGTTACAGCCTTACGGCCATTGGCAAAAATCACCTCTTCCATGCACAAAACCCGTTTATAAAAGTCCACTGATTTTTCTATGTCGGAGACTGTGAGAACAATATGATCTATGTGATGAATCATCATTTTACTCCTTGCGCCCTAACGCCCTGTTAAGGTGTGAGCAACGCAATACCGATGCTACTGCAAACCACCTTAAACACAAAACGCAACGCATAGCAAAAATGCCAAGCGTTGCGAATCACTCTTAAACAGATTGTTATACGAATTATTGTTCACTCAACGCTTTGGCTTCAAATTTGGTATACCACTCAACGAGATGCTCCGAGTGCAAAGTTTCGCTGAATACTGTAAGTGACTTCTTTGAATCAATTTTTTCAATTGACTCAATAAGTTCTTGTGAAGGGAACAATGCTAGATATGCTCGTTCAACTGATACATATGAATGCTTTAGAGTCTTCAATGACTCCAAAATAATTGATACGCCATCTACTTTTACATCTTTTCGATTAAGCAATTTCTGAGCTATTTTTTCGCCAAAACACTTCACTAAAAATTGCTCACATGAACTTTTATTATGAACACAAACCGCTAAATCAACTGATAGTTCTTTAGCCCTTTCAACTGCGAAGCTAACGATTCCAGCATGTGCGCCATTTTGCAAAAGCTCCCATTCTTTAATGAAATAAAACCTTTCCATGTAAACTCCTTTTAATTCGTATAACGCCAAATTAAGGTGTGAACAACGCTTACACCTTGCCTAAAGCATTGTGCCATAAACACTAAACTGGCTTGAAGTGAAAGCGCCGAGCGTTGTGAATCACTCTTAAATTTCTTGTTATGTGTTTACTCAAAGTAACCCTCGGAAGCAATTGCAACCGATTGAAAGTACAACCCTTCACCTTCTTCTAAGTCAGGAAGAGTTGGACGCCAGAAAGATAACTGAAGCTCTTTAAATACGTAGCTATAGCCCAACTCTGGATCAGAATGGTCATAGTTACCTTCTAGCTGAATTCGTTCGAGCACTTTAGCCGCTAATGTCGTATGCACATCAAAGCCAAGCAATGTCGTTGAAAACAACTCAGACCCAGCGGCTTCAATGAACTCAACTCTTCCTTCATTATCAAAATCTACCATGAGACCGTCTAAAAAATGATGGCGATGTCCATAGATGCAATCAGGAGTTCCGATAACATTGCTCACTTCAGTTTCTGTCATACCGAGCTTAACTGGACCGATTGAGTTTCCTAGTTGAATTTCGAAAATTTCCATTTTTATCCTAAAAACACATAACGCCCAATTAAGGGGTGAGCAACGCTACCACCCAACCCAAAGCATTGTACCGTAACCACTAAAGTTGAAGTAGAAACAAAAATGCCAAGCGTTGGGAATCCCTCTTAAATTGTTTGTTATGTTTACCACAACCACATGATTTAATTGAGAAAGAACTGCGATTTCTAACGTTTTTTCTGAGCTAGACCACAACGCAAGAACCAACTTGACCGCCAAAGGCGATAAACCAACAACAAGTAATGCCACTTCCCTGCCCAATGAGGCAACCCGCCGAAGTAACAACAAGCGCCCTTTCTTTCCAATCACAGCGCAAGACAATGGAAAATTGCCGAGGCAACTGCCAAGCAAATATGCTGATTGACCAAGAACCTCACAGCGACTTTAAGCCAGAGAACTAAAACCTAGCCAGCTCGACCTGAAAATGAAGCAACCCACGAATATTGGCATGTTTTACAGCCGAAGAAACTCAAGAACTTAGACCGATAATGCCGATTTTCTGAGGCAACTAGGACGAATGGCCAAAGGGACAAAGAACAGAGTTCGAAGAGTTTTTAAACCACTGAAATACAAGTAAACATAACGCCCTGTTAAGGGGTGAGCAACGCAATACCGAAGCCGCCGCATACCACCTTAATCACTTAAACCAACGCATAGTGAAAATGCCACGCGTTGCGAATCCCTCTTGAACAGTTTGTTAACTGAGCGCCTTTCAGCTTTCGCCGATCTTACAGCCACTTTAGCCAAGGCTGGTTTTCCTAATTAATGATTAGTAAAGCTAACTCAAATATGTATTTAACTAAAAGATTACCGTTTACCTTTAGTTTGAAATGCGTCTCACAACACCATACTTCGGCGATGTAAGTGCGCCGAACTAATCGCGAATGCCTTATATTATTAGAAGGCTTTGTGCCGCCTTTCTCATGAATAAACTTAAGTACCAAATTGAAATTAGTCGCATTAGCTTAATTAAGGGAACCGACCAAACACGCTAAACCTCTGAACCTAGTAACGGTATCAATGTGCTTTCATATTTTCTGCGCCAGTTAACGCCTTGTTAAGGGGTGAGCAACGCAATATAGAAGCCACCGCATACCGCCTTAAACACTAAAACCAACGCACAGTAAAAATGCCACGCGTTGCGAATCCCTCTTGAACAATTTGTTAGCAGTTTAGTCGCAGTGCCCCTTGATGTTACCTACGAACATATTTGCCCCATTAAAAGCCCCAAAACCATTGATGGACTTTGTATATACAGCTTTTCCTGAATCTGGATATACAGCCCAAGTTTCGATAGTCGATTCGCCACTATTGCTAACATCAGCGCAGATTAATGTAGCTGCACCAGCTTGAAAACAACTCATGTTATTTGGAGAGACGCTACTTTCATCACCTTTAAATTCAACAATGAATTTTTGAGATGAAATGCCATCTTTGCCTATTTCAAAACTTTCGATTTGACGTGTAGAAAAGCCTTTTAGATCGCCAACAACATAGCAACTAGCTTGACTGGTAAATGATACTAACAAAAAAACAAAAGTGAGATACTTCATAACTTCTCCAAACTGCTAACGCCGCATTAAGGTGTGAGCAACGCTACCACGAAACCTAACCATACCACCGTAAACACAAAACCCAACGATGACATCAAAAATGCCAAGCGTTGGGAATCACTCTTAAATGCTTTGTTAGCACTATATTTCGCGCTTTGAGTTCGTTAAGTAATTACTACCTGACAAAGGACCCTTATATATATCTTCCAATAGAAAATGGAGAACTTCTTTTAGCTCACGTTTATCAGATGGAAGAACAAGCTTACCTTGATTAACGGTGATTGGGACGTTTGGGAACCCCTGCGCGGCGGTTTGGATTTCAGCGACAGAATAGTTGTCTAATAGTGCAGTCGATGAAATCGTATGTACCATTTTCCTGACTTGACTATCTGCTTCAGCAACAAAATTTTCAGTATCTGCCACTTCTAAAGAGGAATGCTGACAAATTGCATTGAGATCTGTATCTGTAGCTTCTTGGTAAAAGTTGGCTAAGTTGAATACCATTCGAGCATTGTGAAAACTTTTGAACTTCGTACGATTGCCAACAATGACCGCTACTAACTTATTGTCTAAAGTGAAAATGTCTTCAGTTGCCTTTACAAACGTATTACCTGTTTGCATTTTGATGATCGGAATTTGACTTAAAGAAAGAGCTTGGCGACTAGAGAACTTCTGAACTAATACAGTTGTCTCGTTGTTTTCTACAAACCCTGTAAATACTGCCTTAATCGGTTCCGAAGCAAAGTTAGATAATTGAAGAGCATGAAATGAGCTAGCATTGGCACTAATTGCATCCACCATTACTTGAGCTTCATCTACGTCAGTTAAAACCAGCACTTCATTTGTATCAGGCTTCCAGTCACCATTAAATGGCACTTCAGTATCAACGTCATGATTAAAGCTAATTAATTGCTGACTGAATAAACTGACGAGTTCATTTTGTAATGGACCTTGAACTCGAATTCGTTTTACCTGAGTATTGCCGCTATCATCTTTTATAAGCGCAAAAAAGTTTTGACTAGCCAATTAATCTTCCCCTATATCAAGGACAATATATTCCGTTAACTGAACCACTACTAGCGGATCGCTAGCTCGCCGAAGTTCTTTCTTTGTAATAAGTACATACGTCACACCCTCGGGTGTTCCTACTTTATAAAAATGCCACTTCATTATGCCTAAAAGTGGATTGAAGTGATAACTGTATCCCGTACTGGTTATAAGGGCAAATATAATTAAAATTGGTGCCCATACAACCCAATTTAGTGCATCAAAACTAGCTGTGAATAGTGGTAAGAGATATAACAACAGAAAAGCCATATTCTCACGATCTGCGGCTTCAATTGAAGACACTTGAAAAGAGAACGATTCCAAGTTGTTTTTTGCGTATCTCAAAACCCAGATACAAACCAGAACTAAAAATAATGATGCCGCTATAGAAAGCCCTGCAAACTCCTTTTTATCTGCAAACCATGCGACCCAAGCATAACTAAACCCAACGGGTGCTATGGCTGTGCATGTGAGCATAATTTTTGCTAACCAACTAAGCATACGACCCCCTGACTGTTTTTATATACAGTTATTTTAGATCAATTTGTACCGCGTGACTACAAACGTACGCTTATAGTGCTAACGCCTTGTTAAGGTGTGAGGCACGCAATACCGAAGCCTCCGCATACCACCTTAACCATTAAAACCAACGCATAGTAAAAATGCCACGCGTGCCGAATCACTCTTGAACAATTTGTTATAAGGCTTGGATTCAAGTACGAAGTGCGACACCTCTGAACATAAAAACAGTGAGATGCGATAATCATGAAGTTTGCTCCCGCCAAGAAGTAAAAAACATGAAATACACACACCTCACTGAGAACGAAAGGTA
>NZ_VHSY01000029.1:0-6291 GCF_013048625.1 Vibrio sp. 11-4(1)
ACACCGCCGTAAACTTTAGCAAGAGTAGTACAGATAGCTGCAGTTAGAGTTGTTTTACCGTGGTCAACGTGGCCGATAGTACCAACGTTAACGTGCGGTTTCGTACGTTCAAATTTTTCTTTAGACATGAGTGGTCCCTCTAGGTACGGATTTAGGTGGCCCAAATTGACCACGCAACCAAAAAAAGATAATTGGTAAATCTAATATCAAAAGGAAATAAACTTGAGAGCTGGTGCTGATAGGCAGACTCGAACTGCCGACCTCATCCTTACCAAGGATGCGCTCTACCACCTGAGCTATATCAGCACTCAAATTAGAGTGGAGCGGGCAGCGGGAATCGAACCCGCATCATCAGCTTGGAAGGCTGAGGTAATAGCCATTATACGATGCCCGCAACACGTAACTCTGAGAGCTATTTCCTAAAGAATATGGTGGAGGGGGACGGATTCGAACCATCGAAGGCAGTGCCGGCAGATTTACAGTCTGCTCCCTTTGGCCACTCGGGAACCCCTCCAAATTTTCAAGCCATTCAGACTACTAAAGGAAAGAATGGTGCCGACTACCGGAATCGAACTGGTGACCTACTGATTACAAGTCAGTTGCTCTACCTACTGAGCTAAGTCGGCATAAGTGGTGCGCATTCTATTGAATGATTTTCGAGGTTGCAATAGTAATTTTAAAAAAAATCATAAAATTCGATTTTTTAGATTCGTTTGCTTCAAATTCGTACAAACTTGGCTTTTTTAAAGTAAACTTCGACCTTTGTCGTTTGCTTTGAAGTTCGCTTGATGTATGTTCTTGCTTCTACTAAACCAAGGATAAAAGAGACCCATGAGTCCATTTTTGTCATTTGACCGTGCAAACTGGGCCGAGTTAAGAAACTCTGTACCGATGACACTTTCTGAAGACGACTTGACTGCGCTTCAGGGCATTAATGAAAACCTAACCATGGAGGAAGCGGTAGAAATCTACCTTCCTTTGTCTCGTCTTTTGAATCTGTATGTCCAAGCGCGTCAAAGCCGCAACTCTGTATTACAACAATTCTTGAATACGGAAGAACATGCCCCTCCTTTTGTGATTGGTATCGCCGGCAGTGTCGCTGTAGGCAAAAGTACGACAGCTCGTATTCTGACCGCATTACTTTCTCGTTGGGAGAATCATCCCAAAGTGTCCTTGGTCACTACAGATGGCTTTCTATATCCGAAAAAGGTACTAGAAGAACGCGGTATCATGCATCGTAAAGGGTTTCCTGAGTCCTATGATATCAAACGTTTAGTTGAGTTTATGTCTGACGTTAAAGCGGGTAAGCCGGATCTTGAAGTACCTATTTACTCCCACATCACGTATGACATTACGGACGAACTAAGAAAAGTTGATAGACCGGATGTTCTTATCATTGAAGGTTTAAACGTTCTACAAAGTGGAATGGATTATCCGCATGATCCACATCGCGTCTTTGTCTCTGATTTTTTGGATTTTTCGATCTATGTCGATGCTGAAACAGAGACAATTGAACAGTGGTATGTGGAACGATTTCTAAAGTTTCGCCAAGGGGCTTTTACTAAACCCGGTTCTTATTTTAGTCACTACACGCAACTGTCAGTCGATGAAGCAAAGCAAAAAGCGAAACAAATTTGGCATGATATTAATGGGCTCAACTTGGAGCTGAATATTCTTCCCACCCGAGAAAGAGCCCATTTGATTCTACATAAAGGCGTCAACCACTTGGTTGATAAGGTGTCTTTACGAAAGTAATTGAACGTCAATCGCTTTTACGCAACGAGATTTCGCCACCAATGTAAGTCTCTAGCCCTTGCGAGGTTTCGAGTAATATCCCGCCTTGATGATCGATGCCGCGTACGACGCCGTGCACCTCTCTAGGTCCGATGAGCAGCTTGACTTGACGATTGAGAAAGTTATCTAATCGATTCCAACGTTCGACAAAGCTGGTAAGCCCTTTCAGTTCATACTCGATAAGTGCGGAATTCCAATGCTTGATAAGCGTCGTCGCTAGGACATTTCTATCGATCACGAGACTCTCGTTTACCTGATTCAATGTTGTCCATGGTTGATCAATCTCAGGTTGCTCATCAGGCATTCCAATATTGAGCCCCATCCCAATCACAAGATGAGCAGCACCACCGGCCTGCCCTGACATCTCCACTAAGATTCCTGCCAGTTTTTTATCTTGATAATACAGGTCATTTGGCCACTTGAGTTTAACGCCTTGTATGCCCATTTCTTCTAGTGCTTCCACTGCGGCAATACCAATAACAAGGCTTAAGCCCATTGCCGCGGCCATTCCCGCATCTAATCGCCAGTACATGGATAGGTATAAGTTAGAGCCAAATGGAGAGATCCATTGTCTACCGCGGCGACCACGTCCTTGTGCTTGATACTCAGCTATACAAACACGGCCCTTTTCTGACTCTGCAACTCTATCAAGCAAATACTGGTTGGTTGAGTTAATCACAGGAACAAGCTCAACAAGTGACTCCGCACTAGCAGTAAGGAGAGCTTCATCTAGCAACTGCAATGGTGATGCCAACTGGTAACCGCGCCCTTGCACTCGATAAATATCAATGCCCCACTCACTAAGACCTTTAATATGCTTAGCTATTGCCGCTCTGGATACATTCAGGGCTTCGCCCAGCGCCTCTCCAGAATGAAACTCGCCGTTACTTAATGACTTTAAGATATGAAGTTTCGTAGAGTGATCTTTTCTCATCTTAACGCCTCGATCTGAGCCAAGTTGGTTTCCCCGGTACGGTTCAGAAATCGCACTTCATGCTCAAGTTCTATTTGGTATTTATCCCACACTGCCTGCTTCACTAGGGAAGCAAGTGCGACAACATCATCGGCACTGCAGTTGTCCATGTTGGTCAAAACCAAGGCTTGCATAGGGTTGACCTGTGCACCATGCACAGACTTCCCCTTTAATCCGCACTGATCAATCAGCCAACCAGCCGCGACTTTCATTCCGCCAGGAGTTGGATAGGCCACGATATTAGTATGTTGCTTCATGAGCCGATCATAATGCTCTTGAGTGATCACTGGGTTTTTAAAGAAACTCCCTGCGTTACCTACTTTGGCTGGATCCGGCAGTTTCTCCGTTCGCACTTGGTAAACTCGCTCGAAGATTGTTGCTGGGCTAAGTTGTTCTTCCGGAATATCTTTTAAAGGACCATATTGATTAATCGGTTGCCATTGCTTAGCCAACTTAAGCCCTAGTGCGGTAATAAAGCACTTTTCATGCAAAGCGTGTTTAAAAATGGAGTCTCGGTAGCCAAAGTCACAGTCTCTGGCGCTCATTCTTCTATTTTCAAACGTAGTTAGATCAAGAACATCCACGTAGTCACAAATGTCTTTTAGCTCTAGCCCATAGGCTCCAATGTTTTGAATAGGAGCCGAGCCTGCACAGCCAGGGATCAGGGCTAGGTTTTCTAACCCACCAATTCCCTGACTCACACACCAGGAAACCAACTCAGGCCAGTCTTCACCACCTGCAATATGCAACAGGTATTGGTCATCCGTTTCCGTCACATGTTTACCCATGATTCGATTAACGATCACTAACCCGTCAAAATGCTCAGTGAAAAGAACATTACTTCCTTTACCTAAAAAAAGTTTCGGTAAATGGGTGAATCTCGGGTCTTGAAATAGTTGGGTAACCTCCTCGAGCGACTCGATGGTCGCTAAATAGGAACACGACTGTTCAATCCCAAAAGTATGGTAAGCCTTAAGGCTTGCATTTGTTTTAATTTGCATAGTAGGTTTGCAACGTCAGATAAGATTCTCTTAAACTGTCGACATTCTACATTAGTTATCTTTTAACCGCAGTGACAATACCTGACTCATTAATCATAGAAGTGTTAAATCCTATCAAGCTCCCTCTCATTAAGAGGTTGTACAAAGCGCATTACCCTTCGGGTCGAGCAAAAAAGGATGAACTGATCATTACAGCGAGCCATAAAGGTGAAATCGTTGCGTTACTACGCTTAAAAACCGTAGATAGATCTCGATTGCTGACGGGAATGCTGGTCATTCCAACACTTAGGGGAACTGGCATTGGAAAAGAACTACTAACTCATTGTAAAAACAATGTTTTCACTGATGGCGATTATTGCTTCGCGTTTACACATCTCGAATCCTATTATTCCAAGCATGGATTCAAAACCATTGATTGCTCTGAGCTACCACACCCGTTAAAAATGGCATTTCAACGCTATGTAGATAGCGGTAAAGATCTCATTCCAATGCAATTCATCTCTTCAACGACATCAAAACGCGCGCTTTTGTAGCCAGGTAAATCATATCTTTGATAAAATGGCAGGTTCGCAATATTGCACTAAACTAAGGTACTCATACCGATATGATAGTAAGTAGGAATCCATTCGAACAGTTGCCAAGTCTCGCTGTCAATCCGGAAGACTTTGATGTTCTGTATTCAGCAGAATCATTCAGGACTAGTCTTTTGGATGCAATCAGCAAAGCAACGTCGCGAATTTACCTAGTCGCTCTATATCTGGAAGATGATGAAGCTGGACGTGAAATTCTCACTGCGCTTTATGAAGCGAAACAGCGAAATCCTGGGTTGGACATCAATATCTGTGTCGACTGGCATCGAGCGCAGCGTGGCCTGATTGGTGCGGAAACATCTGAGGGTAATTCTGCGCTTTACAAAGCGTATGCCAATAAGTACCAACACCCGATCCCTGTCTATGGCATACCTGTGCGTGGCAGAGAGGTTTTTGGGGTACTACATTTAAAAGGCTTCATTGTCGATGATACTGTCATCTACAGCGGGGCAAGCTTAAATAACGTTTATCTGCACTATCACGAACGCTATCGCTTTGATCGTTACCATGTGATTCGACATGAGTCTTTAGCTAATTCAATGGTGCAATTCATTCAGGAAGAGATGATTGCTCACCCAGCTGTCAATGATCTTGCTGGAAAAGATAAGCCAGAAACCAAAGAAATTAAGTCGGCGATTCGTCAACTGAGAGCTTCACTTGCTCAAGCTAATTATCAGTTTGAAGACCAACCTGCAACAGAGGAAAGTGTAAAAATCACCCCGCTAGTTGGTCTAGGAAAACGCCGCAATCTGCTCAATCAACAGATTGTAAAGTTACTAGCGGCCGCCCAAAACGAAATTTTTATCTGTACTCCTTACTTTAACTTCCCTAAAGCGCTGCATCGTGAAGTGAAGCGAGCCATGAAACGCGGTGTGAAAGTAACTATTGTTGTGGGCGACAAGACAGCAAACGACTTTTATATTGCCCCTGAGGAAGACTTTAAAACCATTGGCGGACTTCCATATCTCTATGAAGTAAACCTACGCCGCTTTGCGAAAGCAAATGAAGCGAATATCGCTGCGCGTAAACTGTCAATTCACCTCTGGAAGCATGACAATAATAGCTTCCATCTCAAAGGCATTTGGGTTGATAAACGCTATATGCTACTGACGGGGAATAACTTAAATCCTCGGGCTTGGTCACTTGATCTAGAAAATGGGCTTCTCATCCAAGACAATTATGCGAAGCTCACTGAGAAGTTCGAAGATGAGGTTTCGCGTATCCTTGAGCATACCCATCTTATCTGTACTTATAAACAGTTAGAAAAAGTGGAAGATTATCCGATAGGGGTGCAGCGGTTAGTAAGAAAAATAACCCGCCTAAAAGCAGATGGGGTTTTAAAGCGCATTCTGTAAGCATAATTAACTTCAAAGCTCAGCATTTTCCTGCTGGGCTTTTTTATTATTCCTAGATCCAATAGCTTAATACTCTATTAGACCTCTATATTAGTAGACTTCAGTAAATAAACTTGCGAGACGCAACTTAACCCCAAACGCAACAACCTAGAATCTAGAAAGGCAATACATGCGTAAGTGGCTAGGTGCTTAATAACTCAGTCTTCCGATCTTACTCTTTCTTACACTACGCTAGTGAATAAGCTTTCTAACACGTAATAAAGGGGAGCTTTAATGAGTCAGCACAGGGGCTCAAAACTAGCGCTCGAGACTGGGACCCGGTTCAGCAGAAACCGCAGTAACTACGCACCACCTCACTCATGACAGAGCTTAGAAAGCATAGCGAAGAGGGAAACCTGCCTCTCGATGCAAGGTTTCAATATGGAAATGGGGTTAAGGTAAGTCGGGTAACCAAAACGAAAAAAGCCCCAGTCTTTCGACTGAGGCTTAATATAAGTGGCGGAGTGGACGGGACTCGAACCCGCGACCCCCGGCGTGACAGGCCGGTATTCTAACCAACTGAACTACCACTCCGCAGT